>CAXTVB010000139.1:0-7538 GCA_964247555.1 uncultured Sphingomonas sp.
CATCAACGGCTGGATTCGCGTCCCGAACGCCTCCACCCCGGCCTCGAAATCGTCGAACGTCAGCAGCACCCCGCCGGTATTCGGCACCGTCGCCATCTCGTCGAGCATCCGCGCGACGCTTTCGTACGACCCGACCAGCGTGCCCATGTTGATGTTCACCGCGCCCTCCGGCGCCGCGAGCTGGCGGACGTTGGTGTCCGTGTTCACCGTGTCCTTCGCGCCCTGGTCGGCAAGCCAGGCGATCGCCTCGACATCGACACCGTCGTTGTAGGCGCGCCATTTCGCCATCGCTTCCTCGTCGGTCTCCGCCGCGATCACCATGACGAGGACGAAGACCGACACCGCCCGCCCCGTCTTCTCGGTCGCCTTGGCCAGCCGTTCGTTGTTGCCGGCGAAGGCGGTCGGCGTGTTGACGCCCTTGCCGAGGCAGAAGGCATAGTCTGCCCATTTCGCGGAGAAGGCGAGGCCGTCGTCGGACGATCCGGCACAGATGATCTTCATGTCGCCCGTCGGCACCGGCCGGACGCGGCAGTCTTCCATCGTGTAATAGTCGCCCTGGAAATCGCTGACCCCGGCGGCCCAGAGTTCGCGCAGGATGTGCGCATATTCGTCCAGCATCTTGTAGCGATTGCGGAAATGCTCGTCGCCGGGCCACATTCCCATCTGCGTATATTCGGGCGGTTGCCAGCCGGTGATGAGGTTCAGCCCGAACCGGCCATGGCTGATCGAATCGATCGTGTTGCACATCCGCGCGGCGAAGGCGGGCGGGATGACGAGCGTCGGGCAGGTCGCGAAGATCTTGATCTTCTCCGTCACCGCCGCGAGCCCGGCCATCAGCGTGAAGCTTTCCAGGCCATATTCCCAGAATTCGGTCTTCCCGCCGAACCCGCGCAGCTTGATCATCGACAGCAGGAAATCGAGCCCGTGCTTCTCCGCGGCGATGGCGATCCGTTTGTTCAGATCGAACGACGGCATGTATTGCGGTGCCGCCTCGCTGATCAGCCCGCCGTTGTTGTTGATGGGCACGAAGACGCCGACCTGCATTCGCCTACTCCGCCGCGCTGTCGAGCCAGTCGAGCAGCCACATGTTGAAATGATCCGCGCGCGTGACGTTGCACGCATGCCCCCCGCTCGCCATCCGCGCGAGTTGCGCGTCGGGCAGGCCCTTCGCCAGCACGTCCGAACAGTGATGCGGAACGAGCATGTCGTCGTCGCTCGCCACCAGCAAGGTCGGGACCGCGATGTCGGGGAGGCGATCGCCGATGTCGAAGCGGCGGGCGGCGGCGATCCGACGCTGGATCGTCTCGACACCGGGAAAATGGGCGATCATCGCCTCTTCCTCGTCGGCGAGGCGGGCGTGATGGTCCGAAATCCAGGGTGCGGGATACAGGAACAGCGGCTGGGCGTGGAGATACGCCCGCACGCCGCTATCGCGCAGCAGCGACAGCCGGGTGTCGAAACAGCGCGCGGTATGCGGGTCGAGCCGCGCCCAGCCGTTGATGACCACCAGCCGCCCGAGCAATGCCGGCTCGGCCAGCGCCGCCGCCAGCCCGACCATCCCGCCGATCGCATGGCCGATCAGCGTCGGTTGCTCGACGCCGGTCTCCCGGATCAGCAGCGACAGGTCCGCCGCCATCGCCTGGATCGTCAGGTCGCCGGGCACGTCGCGCGACGACCGGCCGGTCCCGCGGTGGTCGTAGGCGATGACGCGGTGCTGCTTCGACAGCGCGGCGAGATTGGGCTGCCAGTAGCCGGCCGACCCGCCCAGCCCGGACGAAAGGATCAGCACGGGCGCATCGGCGGGGCCGTGCTCTTCCCAGAAAAGCCCGCCCGCGTGCATCAGCCGATATGCGCCACGGACGCGATCTCGACCAGGCACTCCGGCTTCACCATCTCGGCGATCAGGCAGTAGCGTGCGGGCTTCGCGTCCGGGAAATACTCGGCATAGACTTCGTTGAACGCGGCATAATCGCCGAGATATTTCAGGAAGATGTGGTTCATCGCCACATCCGCCATCGTCGCGCCGGCGGCTTCCAGCGTGGTCTTGATCGTCTCCAGCACATGCTTGGTCTGCAGGCGGACATTGCCGGGATTGAGCACCACCCCGCCCTCGCCCAGCGCCAGCACGCCGGAGACGTAGACGGTGTTTCCTGCCTTCGCCGCAGCGGAATAGGGCGCGATCGGGGCGGGGAACTGGGGCGAATTGATGGGTTCGAAGGGCATTTTCTAATCCTTGGAAATCTGGCCGAAGCTGCCGCAGAAATCGGCGACGGTGGAGACCCAGCCGAAGAATTTCTCGACATTGTAGACGGTCGCCTCCTGCATCATCGGCGGGCCGAGGTGATGCGTCGCGTCCTCCAGCATCACGCCGAAATATTCGAGGTGGAAGCCGTCGCGCAGCGTGCTCTCGACGCAGACGTTGGAGGCGATCCCCACGAACACGATGTTGCGGATGCCGCGCGACCGGAGGACGCTGTCGAGCTGCGAGTTGAAGAAGGCGCTGTAGCGCGTCTTGTGGACGCGGATGTCGCCGGGCTGCGGCTTCAGCGCGTCGACCAGTTCGTAATCCCAGCCACCGCGCGCAAGCAGCTGCCCGTGGAGTTCGGGGCGCGAGCGCATCGTCTTCAGCGCGTTCGACTTGTGCCAGTTGGGCGAGCCGGGGCCGCCTGCCTCGGCATAGTCCGGGTCCCAGCCGTTCTGCAGGAACACCACCGGCAGCCCCGCGCCGCGCGCGGTGTCGAGGACCTGCGCGATCTTGCCGATGACGCTCGCCGACCCCGCGATGTCGAAGCCGGCCAGATCGACATAGCCGCCTTCGGTCGCATAGGCGTTCTGCATGTCGATCACGACGACCGCGGTTTCGGCGGGATCGAGGCGGAGCGCTTCCGGACGGGCGGGCAGCGTGACCGCGTTCGCTTCGTTCGCGCCGGTACGCAGGATGGGGGCGGGATCGGTCATGGCGCGCTAATCCGTTGTGCAGGTGCGAAGGTGCGGGGAAGCGGGCGGGGATGCAAGCATCTTCGCGTCGCGCAAATAGGGCAGATCCGGACTTCCGATAAAGCCGAAGTGGACGAACCACACGCTACGCGCGACGCGAAATGTCCTCGTGCGGAGGGTTGTGAAGGTGGTGCGGAACGGAAGCGGGCGCGATCGGGGGCCATGGGGTGCGGTTAGAGCGGAAAGTGAGCGTGTAGGACAGCCTTTCCCCCTCCTCCGTCACCCCCGCGAAAGCGGGGGCCCCGCTTCTTCGAACGGTGCAAGAAGCGGGGCCCCCGCTTTCGCGGGGGTGACGGGAAGGAACACGAAGGACGTCACTACGCCGCCTCGAGCCGGTAATCCCTGTAACGCTCGCGCAGCGCGGTCTTCAGCAGCTTGCCCGTGGCGGTATGCGGTAGTTCGTCGACGAACAGCACCGCATCGGGCAGCCACCATTTGGCGACGTGATCGCCCAGATGGCGAAGGACATCCGCCGCCGATACGTCGCTGCCGGGCTTGCGCACCACCAGCAGCAGCGGTCGTTCGTCCCAGCGCGGATGCGGCACCCCGATCGCCGCGGCCTCGGCCACGCCCGCGCAGCCGACCGCGGCATTCTCCAGATCGACCGAGCTGATCCACTCTCCGCCCGACTTGATGACGTCCTTCGACCGGTCGGTGATCTGCATCGTCCCGTCCGCGTGCAGGACGGCGACGTCGCCGGTGTCGAACCAGCCGTCGGCATCGATCGCATCCGCATCCGCGCCGAAATAGCGCTTCACCACCCAGGGGCCGCGCACGAGCAGCCGACCGGAGGACGCGCCGTCCCGCGGCAGGACCTGGCCCTCGTCGTCGATCACCTGCAATTCGATCCCGAACGGAATCTGCCCCTGCTTGCACGCCAGATCGAGCTGCGCCTCAAGCGGCATCTCGTCCCAGTCCGCGGGCAGCGAGCCTGCGGTGCCGACCGGCGACGTCTCGGTCATGCCCCATAGATGCGCGACATGGACGCCCATTCCCATCAGCCGCTGGATCATCGCACGCGGCGCGGCCGAGCCGCCGATGCTGACGAGCTTCAGATGGCGCGGCATCTCGCCGGTCGCGTCGATATGCTGGAACATGCCCAGCCACACCGTCGGCACCCCGGCCGAATGCGTCACGCGTTCGCGGTTCATCAGGTCGCACAGGACGGCGGGATCGTTGACGCAGGAGAAGACGAACTTCGCGCCCGCCAGCGCGCCCGCGAAGGGCAGGCCCCAGGCGGCGGCGTGGAACATCGGCACGATCGGCAGCGCGACCGCGCGCGACGACAGGTCGAATACCGCAGGCGCGATCTCGGCCATGGCGTGGAGCATCGTCGACCGGTGTTCGTACAGCACGCCCTTGGGATTGCCCGTCGTGCCGCTGGTGTAGCACAGCATGCACGGATCGCGCTCGGGACCCTCGACCCAGGCATAGTCGCCATCCTCGGCATCGACGAACGCGCGGAAGCCGTCGGGGCCGTCCGAATCCATGACGACATAGCGCTCGATCGTCGGCCAGCGGTCGCGCAACCGGTCGACGATGGGCTGGAACTGCCGGTCGTAGAACAGGACGCGGTCGGCGGCGTGGGTGGCGATGTAGACCAGCTGTTCGTCGAACAGTCGCGGATTGATCGTGTGGATCACCCCGCCCATCCCGATCGCGCCGTACCAAGTGGCGAGGTGATGGCCGTGGTTCATCGCCAGCGTGGCGATCCGGTCGCCGGGTTTGCAGCCGATCCGCTCCAGCGCCTGCGCACAGCGGCGCGCATCCGCGGCGATGCCCGCCCAGTTCGACCGCGTCTCGCGACCGTCCGCCCAGCGGGTGACGATCGCGCGGTTGGCGTGTTCGCGCGCGGCGTGATCGATCAGCCGGGGCACGCGAAGTTCGAAATCCTGCATTCCGCCCAGCATTGCGGGGTCCTCTCATTCTTATGAGGGGGAGCATAAGCGAGATGGGGGCGAGGACAATCGGTAAAGCGTCGCTCCCCTATTCGTCACGCCGGGGCTGACCCAAGGGCCTCGCTGCCTTGCCCGACGACGGAGAAGCGGGACCCCGGCTCAAGGCCGGGCGACGAGGGAAGTCATCTCGTTCTCCTGCGAATGCAGGAGCCCAGGGTCGCACGCGATCCGCTCCATTATCCTGGGCTCCTGCTTTCGCAGGAGAACCAGGCTACCCCACCAGTGCCAGGTGCCGCTCCGAATTCACCAATCGCACCTCCGTCACCCCCGATATCGCCTCGATCCGCGCGACCAGTTCGCCGTCCAGCAGGAAGTCGCGGCCCAGCAGGATCGTCGCATCGCCCCCCGACAAGCAGACGCTCGCCCGGATCTCGCCACGCGCGCCGCGGTGGTCGGACAACATCGCTGCCAGAACGCCGAACGCGCGCGGCTCCGCGACCGTCACGTGCACCACGAAGCGGGCGCTGGCGGCCAGCGTCTCGAACGGCTGCAACCGTTTCACCGTCACGCGCGGCATGTCTTCGCCGGGGCGGCGATCGAGTTCCACCGTGGCGAGCCCGCAGCCGCCGGCCTTCGCCGCGTCCTCCAGATCGGCGGCGACCGCATCGTCGAAGCAGGTCGCGACGAACTGGCCCGACGCATCGGACAATTGCGCCATCATGTAGCGCTTGCCCCGCGCCGAGGTGCGCCAGCGCGCCTCCTCGACCAGCACCGCCATCGTCGCCCCGGCGCGCGTGCCGTCGTCGGGGATCGACAGCTCCGCCAGCGCCCCGAAGGCGCGTGCGCCGTGCATCTTCGCCAAGTGGGAATGGCGGTCGACCGGGTGCGCGGAGAAATAGAAGCCGTACGCGTCCTTCTCCTGTTCCATCCGCTGGCTGAGCGTCCAATGCGCCTTGGGAAGCCGGATCGTGTCGCCGGCGACGTCGCCTTCTCCGAACAGCCCGCCCTGCCCGCTCGTCTTCTGGTCGTGAACGCGCGCCGCGACCGCGAGGATCGTCTCCGCCGCAGCGTGGATGCCGGCGCGGTTGGTATCGATCGCATCGAAGGCGCCCGCGGCGGCGAGCGTTTCGAGTTGTCGTTTGTTGAGCAGGCGGGGATCGACGCGGCGGGCGAGGTCGTCGAGCGAGGCGAAGGCGCCGTGTTCGCGCTCCGCGACGAGCTTCTCCATCGCGCCTTCGCCGACGCTCTTCAGCGCGCCGAGGGCGAAGCGGACCGCGAGCGAAGCGTGCTCCTGCGAACGCAGGAGCCCAGGGTCGTCCGGGGCCGCGCCATCCTGGGCTCCTGCGTTCGCAGGAGCACTGGTGACCTCGACCGAAAAATCCGCCGCGCTCGCGTTGATGCAGGGCGGCAGCATCGCCACCCCCATGCGCCGCGCATCGTCGACGAAGATCGCCAGCTTGTCGGTCGTCGCCATGTCGTAGCACATCGACGCGGCGAAGAATTCGTGCGGATGATGCGCCTTCAGCCAGGCGGTCTGATAGGCGAGCAGTGCGTACGCCGCGGCGTGCGATTTGTTGAAGCCGTAGCCGGCGAACTTGTCGATCAGGTCGAACAGCGCATTGGCCTCGACCTTGTTGATGCCGTTCACGCTCGCGCAGCCCTCGACGAACCCCGCGCGCTGGGCGTCCATCTCGGCCTTGACCTTCTTGCCCATCGCACGGCGCAGCAGGTCGGCGCCGCCCAGCGAGAAGCCGGCCAGCACCTGCGCCGCCTGCATCACCTGTTCCTGGTAGACGAAGATACCGTAGGTCTCCGCCAGGATCGGCTCCAGCAGCCGGTGCGGATAGGTGATCGCCTCGGTGCCCTGCTTGCGGCGGCCGAAGCTCGGGATGTTGTCCATCGGCCCCGGACGGTAGAGCGAGACGAGCGCGATGATGTCGCCGAAATTGCTCGGGCGGACCGCCGACAGCGTTCGCCGCATCCCTTCCGATTCCAGCTGGAACACGCCGACCGTGTCGCCCTTCTGGAGCAGCGCATAGACCGCGGGATCGTCCCATTCGAGCGTATCGAGATCGACCGTGATCCCGCGCTTCGCGAGCAACTGCGCCGCCTTCTGCAGCACGGACAGCGTCTTGAGGCCGAGAAAGTCGAACTTCACCAGCCCCGCGCCCTCGACATATTTCATGTCGAACTGGGTGACGGGCATGTCGGACCGGGGATCGCGGTAGAGCGGTACCAGCTCGGCCAGCGGCCGGTCGCCGATGACCACGCCCGCCGCGTGGGTCGAGCTATGGCGCGGCAAACCCTCCAGCTTCATCGCGAGATCGAGCAGCCGACGGACCTGGTTGTCGTTGGCATATTCCCTCGCCAATTCGGACACGCCGTTCAGCGCGCGTTCCAGCGTCCAGGGATCGGTCGGGTGGTTGGGGACGAGCTTGGCGAGCCGGTCGACTTGGCCATAGCTCATCTGCAGCACGCGCCCGGTGTCCTTCAGCACCGCACGCGCCTTCAGCTTTCCGAAGGTGATGATCTGCGCGACCTGATCGCGGCCGTATTTCTCCTGGACGTAGCGGATGACCTCGCCGCGCCGGGTTTCGCAGAAGTCGATGTCGAAATCAGGCATCGACACGCGTTCCGGGTTCA
>CAXTVB010000140.1:0-7481 GCA_964247555.1 uncultured Sphingomonas sp.
GCCCTCGGCGAACTGCTGCTTGTTCTCCTTCACGGCGACGCCGTCGCCGACGACCGTCTTCGGGTTGGACGACAGGCTGGTCGCGACGATATCGGCGAATTCGGTGCGGCTCTTCTTGAACCCGGTGGTCGAGACGTTGGCCAGATTGTGGCTGATCGTCGACATGTCGGTCTGTGCCGCCTGAAGGCCGGAAAGCGAGGTGTAGAAGGTCATGGGGGGTGCTCCTGGGAAAGGGGTAGATCAGCCGACCGAGACGATGTCGGACAGCTTGACCTGACCGATGCCGGTCACGGTCAGCAAAGGATTGCCGCTGGCGGGCAGCGAAACGGATTCGACGGGGGCCCAGACCAGCGATGTGCTGCCGACCGAGGCGCCGTTGTTGGTGGCGGCGACGCTGACGTTGAAAGGACCGTCGCCCGCCGCGGTGCCGGCGTTGGTTGTGCCGTCCCAGTCGTAGCTGGCGGTGCCCGCCTTCTGCGCGCCGAGCGACAGCGTCTTCAGCACGCTGCCGGTCGTCTGGTCGGTGATCGTGACCTTCACGTCGGTCGCATCGCTCGCCAGCTGGACCTGCCCGGCGATGCCGCCCGACGAGCGCGCATAGGCGGTGGTGCCGGCGGTCAGCACGGTCTTGCCGACATAGGCCATCGCGTCGGTCGCGGACGTCGCGCCCAGCTTCGTCGCGATCGCGGACAGCGTCGTGTTCATCTGGCTGATGCCCGCAGTGCTGGACATCTGCGCCATCTGCGCGACCATCTGCGTGTTGTCGACGGGGGCGAACGGATCCTGGTTCTTCAGCTGCGCCGTCATCAGCGACAGGAAATCGGCCTGCGTCAGCGACGACGACGCCGAGACATTGGCGGTCGCGGCGGCCGCGGCGGCGCTGCTGGGATTGGTGATGCCGAGGCTGGTCAGCGTGGTGTCGAGGGAAGTGTCGGTCATGGTCAGCGGCCCATCTTGAGGGTGTCGAGGATGAGCGACTTCGCCGTGTTCATCACTTCGACGTTGTTCTGATACGATCGCGCGGTCTCCATCATGTCGACGAGCTCGCGCGTCTCGTCGACCGCGGCTTCGAAGACGTTGCCGTCCTTGTCCGCCATCGGATTGCTTGGGTCGTAGCGCTTGGTCGGCGCCTCGCCCGCGGTCACGACCTTCTCGACGTCCACCGTCGCAAGGCTCGACGCCTGGTCGAAGCTGGTGCGGAACACCGGCTTCATGGTCTTGTATGCGGCTTCCGCGGAGCCGGCGGTACCGCCTGCGTTCGCGAGGTTGGACGCGGTCGTGTTCATCCGCACCAATTGTGCGGACATGGCGCGACCGGCGACCTGGAAGATGGTCATGGGCGTCGACATCGGTCTATTCCCCCTTCAGCGCGCGAGTGATCTGGCTGATCCGGCTGTTCAGGAACGACAATGTCGTCTGATACTGAACGGCGTTTTCGGCGAAGGCGGTCTGTTCCTGGCTCAGCTCGACGGTGTTGCCGTCCATCGACGTCTGCGCCGGCACGCGGTATTTCACCGCACCCTGGAACGCGCCGTCGCCGCCGCCCGAGTCCTGCTGCCCCTGAACCGCGTTCAGCGCGGTCTGGAAGTCGACGTCCTTGGCCTTGAACCCAGGCGTGGACGCATTCGCGATGTTCGACGCGAGCAGGCCCATGCGCTGCGCACGCACCTCCAGCGCTGCGCCGTGTATCCCGAAAAGCGTGTCCCCAGACATGGGCCGATCTCCTGCACGTAACTGTGCACGCGAATGGCTAAGCAATGGCCGTGCCAGTTTCGGATACGGCTATGATGACGGCGATTTCACGGATGAGGCGGCAAGGTGTTGCCGGTCGGCGGCAACGCTTGCCGGTTTCGGCGGACATCCGTCGTCCTGTCCGTCACCCCGGACTTGCCGGGGTCCATCGGGCGGCGCATTCAGGGCTGGCGGCTCCATGCCTGCGCACGCGGCACGATGGACCCCGGCGCAAGGCGGGGTGACAGGGATTCAAGGGCCGACCGAGAACTGGCCCGCGGCTTGCAAAGCGGTGCCGGTATGACGCTAAATTCGCTCTTCGATCCGATCGCGCTGGCGATCGTCCTTGGCGGCACGGTGCTGGCGGTCCTCCTGCGCAGTCCGCTCCGCGATACCGGCCGCGCGGTCGCCGCGCTCTTCACGCTTGGGCGAAAGCGATTCGATGCCGCGCCGATGATCGCGCAGATCGGCGCGCTCGGCCGGATCGCGCGCCGTCACGGTACCTTCACGCTCGATCGTACCAAGATCGCCGATCCCGACCTGGCGGCCGCGATCGCGGGCATCGTCGACGGTGCCGATGCCGCCGCTACCACGACGCTCGTGGCGCATCTGCGCCGCGCGCGGATCGAACGCCATGCCGCCGCAGCGGACATCTGGGCGGGCGCGGCGGAGGCGGCACCGGCGATGGGGATGGTCGGCACGCTGATCGGGCTGGCGCGGATGTTCGCGACGATGACCGACCCCGCCGCGATCGGCGGGGCGATGGCGGTCGCGTTGCTCGCCACGCTCTACGGTGCGCTGCTCGCCAATCTCGTCGCGATGCCGATCGCCAATCGCCTGCGTATCGCGGGCCGCGCCGAAGCGATCGAACGCGCCCGGATCGAGGCGCCGCTGGCCGCGCTCGCCGCGCGTGAACAGACCGGCGCTTTGCTCGCAAGCGTCGCATGACCGACGAATTCCCCCTGCCCCCGGTGGCCCGGCCGCTCTGGCTCGTCACGCTGGCGGATCTCGCGCTGCTGCTCGTCGGGTTCCTGGTGCTCGTGAACGCCAGCCAGCGGATCGACCGCCACGCGCTGGCGCGCGGGTTCCGGCAGGGGTTCGGCACCGCCGAAACGCCGGTCGCGGTCGCGCTGCCGCCGCCGACGCCGATGCCCGTCGCCGCCGCGATCGATACCGATTTCACCACCGGCAGCGCAACGCCGACGATCGCACCGACTGCCTTGATCGACTGGGCCCGCGGCGCGACTCGCGACCCGCGCGTTCTGCTGACCGTCACCGGATCGGTCGACGGCACCGCCGGCGATATCGATACCCCGACCGGCAGCGCCGCGATCCTGGCCGCCGACCGTGCGCGCAGCATCGCCGCCGCACTGATCGCCGCGGGCGCGGTCGTGCCCAGCCGGCTGGCGATCGCCACCAATCCCCGCGTCGGACGCCGCGCCGTCGTCGCCACGCTCGCCTTTGTCGGCGAAACCCGAGGTCGAACCCGATGAAACCTGCCCTGATCCACCTGATCGCACCGCTGGCGCTGGCGCTGCCCGGAGCGGCGATCGCCGCCCCGTTCCAGGATACCGTCGCACTCGACCGTGCGGTCGCCGGCTTTACCGGTCAGGCGCTGGGATCGGAGGGGGGCGCGCGCACGCCGGTCGACCCCCGGCTGCGACTGGCGACCTGTGCGATGGTCGCGATGTCGTGGCGCACCGCCAGTCACGATGCGGTCGTCATATCCTGTTCGTCGCCCAATTGGCGGATCTTCGTGCCCGTCGCGATGCCTGCCACGTCGGCCCCCGCGAGCGTCGGTCCCGTCGCCCCGGCCGTCCGCCTGGAACCCGTCATCAAGCGCGGCGATCCGGTGATGATCGAGGCGGAATCGAACGGTTTCGCGATCAGCCGAGAAGGCGTCGCGATGGGCGATGCCGCCCCCGGCGGGCGCTTCATGGTCAAGGTGGACGACACCCGGAACCCGGTCCAGGCGGTCGCGGTCGCCAGCGGTCGCGCGACGTTGCCGGGCTGGGCACAATAAAAATGCTAAAGCCCGGTACAGATCGGCCGTTTGAACCCATGTCAGCGACAACCGGAAGGTGCGGACATGGTCGATTCGATAGGCGTGAAGACAGTGACGACGGCAGACATCGCTGCGCCCCGGGTGGCGACGGAGGTCCCCATGCCGGGCGCGGTACCCGCGCCGGCGCCGACGCCACCGATCGCATCCGACACCGCGCAGACCGAGTCGAACGCGCTGGCGAAGTCCATGGCGAGCGCGGCGCCCGTCGACGCCGACCGGGTCTCGGAGATCCGCCACGCCATCGCCAACGGCACCTTTCCCATCCTGCCGGCGACCATCGCCGACCGGCTGCTGGCGCTCCGCATGGAATGGAATTCCAATGACAAGGCGTGACGCCCTGATCGACGTGATCGACGCGCTGCACGCCGAGATCGCGGCGCTGAAGACCAACGATGTCGCATCGCTGGAGCGCGCGACCTCGACGAAACTCGCCGCGATCGAAGCCGTCGCGACGCTGGGCCAGGGCCCGGCGGGACCCGAACTGCGCGAGCTGGCCGAAGAGGCCAACCGGTTGAACGAGACCTGCCGCATCTATGTGAACCTGATGGCGGCAAATGTCCGCCGCCGCCTGCAAATGCTGTCCGGCGACCATGCCGGCAACTACCGCCCGGGCATCGCCGCCGCCTACGCTTGAGGCGCGTCGTCGCCCCAGCGAAGGCTGGGGTCTTTTGCCGCAGGCGTATCGGCCCGACGATAAAGACTCCAGCCTTCGCTGGGATGACGGGCTTCGCGAATTGGCACGGTCCTTGCTGATAGTTCCTGTGAACAGGGACAAATCCGCACAACGATGACCGTCAACCCGATCAGCACCAGTCGCATCCAGTCGGCGATCGCGCAGGCGAGCAGCCGCACGGGAATCGATTTCGATTATCTGCTGGGCCAGGCGAAGCTGGAAAGCGGCCTGAACGCCAATGCCAAGGCCGGCACCTCCAGCGCGTCGGGGCTGTACCAGTTCATCGATTCCAGCTGGCTGTCGGTCGTCAAGAAACATGGCGCGGATGCCGGTCTGGGCTGGGCGGCGAATGCGATCCAGCCCGGTGCGAACGGCAAGCTGACCGTGGCCGACGGCGCGACCAAGTCCGCGATCCTGGCATTGCGCAACGACCCCGCCATCGCATCGATGATGGCCGCCGAACATGCCGCGGACAACAAGACCGCGCTGCAGGGAACGCTGGGTCGCGCAGCGACGGGCACCGATCTGTACATGGCGCATTTTCTGGGCCTGGGCGGCGCGACCAAGTTCCTGAGCGCGATGCAGGCCAATCCGGGCGCGAGCGCGGCATCGCTGTTCCCGGCCGCGGCCGGATCGAACCGCAACATTTTCTACGACGCCAATGGCAGCGCCCGTTCGCTGTCCGATATCTATCAGCGCTTCGGCGACAAATTGGGTGCAGGTGCCAGCGATACGCTGACCGGCGCGACCGGCACCGGCGGATCATCGTCCGCCAGCGCGTTGATGGCACAAGCCTTGTCGATGGGCGACTCCACCGTCGTGACCGGTAACGGCGAAAGCGCCTCCGACGCTATCGCCTGGGCGCAGTCGACGATCGGGCAGCTGGGCGGCAATGCCGGCAATGCCGGCCGCGCGGCGGCAAGCGTCTTCCGCCCGACCCCCGACACCGCCCGGCTGGCGTATCTGATGCTCGCGCAGATGGGCGGCTGACCCTATGAACAATATCCTGCCCAATCTGCGTAGCGCCGCGCTGCCGCTCGCGATCCTGCTGCTCGTCGTGTTGATGGTCGTGCCGATCCCGGCGGCGATGCTCGACGTGTTCTTCGTGACCAACATCGCGATCAGCCTCGCCGTACTGATGGTCGCCTTGAACGCGCAGAAGCCGCTCGACTTCTCCGCCTTCCCGACCGTGCTGCTGTTCGCGACGCTGTTCCGGCTCGGCCTCAATGTCGCGTCGACGCGCGTCGTCCTGGTGCACGGGCACGAGGGCGAAGGCGCCGCGGGGCATGTGATCGAGGCGTTCGGCAGCTTCCTGATCGGCGGCGACTATGTCGTCGGCCTCTTCGTCTTCTCGATCCTGGTCATCATCAACCTGATCGTCGTCACCAAGGGCGCGGGGCGCGTGTCCGAAGTGTCGGCGCGCTTCACGCTCGATGCCTTGCCCGGCAAGCAGATGGCGATCGACGCCGATCTGAACGCCGGCCTCATCACCCCCGACGAAGCCAAGCAACGCCGCATCGACACCGCGACCGAGGCCGAATTCTACGGGTCGATGGACGGTTCGTCCAAGTTCGTGAAGGGCGACGCGGTCGCGGGCCTGCTGATCCTCGGCGCCAATATCGTCGGTGGCCTGATCCTCGGACCCGTCAGCCACGGCATGACGATCGGCGCCGCGGCCCATAATTACGTGCTGCTCGCGATCGGCGACGCGCTCGTCGCGCAGCTGCCGTCGCTGATGCTGTCGATCGCCGCCGCCGCGATCGTGACCCGCGTCACCTCCAAGCACGATCTGGCGGGCCAGATCGGCAGCCAGTTCGGATCGGCCCGCACCTGGACACCCGTGGCGGTGATCCTGGGGCTGCTCGGGCTGATGCCGGGCATGCCGCATATGGTCATCCTGACCGCTGCCGCGATCGCCGGCTTCTCCGCCTGGAAGCTGCGCCAGATCTCGCGCCGCCCGGTCGTCGTGCCGATCGCGGCCGTCGAACCGGTCGACCAGTCCAAGATCGGCTGGGACGAGGTCACCGATGCGATGCAGGTCAATGTCGATATCGGCTACGGCCTGGTGCCGCTGGTGGACGAACGCCGCGGCGCGCCGTTGATGGGCCGGATCACCGGTGTTCGACGCCAATTGAGCAAGGAACTGGGCTTCGTCGTGCCGCAATGCCGGGTGCGCGACGACATCAACCTGGCCCCCTATACCTATCGCATCCTGATCAACGGCGTATGCGTCGGCGAGGATCAGGTGACCCCCGACGAGATGCTGGCGCTCGACACCGGCCAGGCCTTCGGTCCGCTCACCGGCAAGAAGGCCAAGGATCCGACCTTCGGGCTGGAGGCGACGTGGATCGCGCCGGGTGACGCGGATGCGGCGACGGGGGCGGGATACCTCGTCGTCGATCCGGGCACTGTGGTCGCGACGCATCTGAATCATGTGCTGGGCACGCATTCCGCCGACCTGCTCGGCCCCGACGAGGTGCAGAGCCTGCTCGACGGGTTGAAGGAACGCGCCGGCCAGCTGGTCGCGTCGCTATGCCCCTCGCCGCTGCCGATCACCACGCTGACGCAGGTGCTGCGCGGGTTGCTGGCGGAGAACGTCCCGCTGAAGGAATTCCGTCGCATCGCCGGCGCGATCGCGGTCGCCGCGCAGCGGACGCAGGATGCGGACGAGATCATCGAGGCGATCCGCCCCGATCTCGGCCCGCTCATCATCCAGAAATTGTGCGGCGTGCGCGAACCGCTGCGCGTCATGACGCTGGAGGGGCAGCTGGAGGGGCTGCTCGGCCAAGCGATCCGTTCCGACGCGTCGCGCCGCAACGTCATCGAACCCGATCTGGGCCGGCGCATCGTCGAGGCGCTGCAGCGCGCCGCGCAACCGCTGATCGACGAGGCCAAGCCTTTCGCCCTGGTCGTCCAGCCCGCGATCCGGATCGCGATCCGCAAGCTGGTGCGCACCTCCCTGCGCGATACCCCAGCCCTCAGCATCTTCGCAGTGCACGACGCAACGACGGT
>CAXTVB010000141.1:0-7470 GCA_964247555.1 uncultured Sphingomonas sp.
GCCCGAGGGCTCGTGGATCTGCTTGAACGATATCGCCGCGCCCGATTTGGTGGCGGAATAGATTTCCACGGGGATCGAGACGAGCGCGAGCCTGATCTGTCCCTGCCAATAGGCGCGTGCGGCCATGTCGACGTGTTCCTCGTTTCGTTGGCGATTCAATCCCCGGGCGGGGGAGTCGTTCCCTGATCGTCGGGTCCGTCACCCCGGGCCTTGCGTCGGGGTCCATCGGGCGGCACGCGCTCGGCCCGAGCAACTTGGATTACGCTCGCGGCAAGACGGACCCCGGCGCAAGGCCGGGGTGACGAAGTCTGTTGGGCAGGCGGCGTCTTAGCGCTTATACGCATCCACATATGACGACCGATCCCTTCACGCTCTTCGACGACTGGTATGCCGAGGCGAAAGCCGGCGAACCGAACGATCCCAACGCGATGGCGCTCGCCACCGCGGACGCCGACGGCCGTCCGTCGGTGCGGATGGTGCTGCTGAAGGGGCATGGGCCGGACGGCTTCACCTTCTACACCAACCGCGGCAGCGACAAGGCGGGGCAGCTCAAGGCGAACATGCAGGCCGGGCTGCTGTTCCACTGGAAGTCGCTGCGGCGGCAGATCCGGATCGAGGGTGCGGTGATGCTCGCGAGCGATGCGGAGTCGGACGCCTATTTCGCCACCCGCGGCCGGGATTCGCGGCTGGGAGCCTGGGCGTCGGACCAGTCGCGTCCGCTGGCGGACCGCGCGACCTTCGAGCGCCGCGTCGAGGAAGCGAAGGCGCGGTTCGAGGGCGGCGACGTGCCGCGGCCGCCGTTCTGGGGCGGCTATACCGTCATTCCCGACCGGATCGAGTTTTGGCAGGACCGCGCACATCGGCTACACGAACGCCGTCTGTTCGCGCGCGCGGACGATGGCTGGACCGAAGGGCTGCTCTACCCATGACGCAGGACGAACGCCGCAAGCTGCTGCCCCTGGCCACGCGCGCCGCGCTCGCCAGCGTCGCGATGGCGACGTTCCTGTTGCTGCTCAAGGGGTTCGCGGCCTGGCTGACCGGATCGATCGCGATGCTGGGGTCGCTCGCCGATACCGGGCTCGACCTGCTCGCCAGCCTCGTGACGCTGTACGGCGTGCGCCTCGCCGCGACGCCGGCGGACAGCGATCACCGGTTCGGGCACGGCAAGGCGGAGGCGCTGGCGGCGTTGTTCCAGGTCGCGCTGATCACCGCGTCCGCGGTCGGCATCGCTTGGCGCGCGATCCTGGCTTTCGGCAGCAACGCGGCCACGACGGACGCGGATTTCGGCATCGGCGTGTCGATCGCGGCGATCGGTGCGACCGGCGTGCTGCTATGGTATCAGCGCCGCGTGATCCGCAGCACCGGTTCGGTCGCGATCATGGCGGACAATGTCCATTACCAATCGGACATGCTGCTCAACGGATCGGTGATCCTGGCATTGGTGCTCGACCAGTATTTCGGCTTCCACAATGCCGATCCCGTGTTCGGCATCATCATCGCGCTGTGGCTGGCGTACGGCGCGTTCCAGGCGTCGTCGAACGCGATCGACCAGCTGATGGACAAGGAATGGCCCGAGGATCTGCGCGCGCGCTTCCTCGATGTCGCGGCGCGGCAGGACGGGCTGAAGGGCATCCACGATTTCCGCACCCGGCGGTCGGGCAGCCACGACTTCGCGCAGTTCCATATGGAGGTCGACCGGCATCTGAGCGTCCATGACGCGCACGAGATCGTCGAGTCGGTCGAGTGCAACCTGAAACGCGCCTTTCCGAAGGTGGAGGTGCTGATCCATCTCGATCCCGAAGGCCATGTCGATACCGACAATCCGCTGGTCGAGGCGGACGTGACCCCGCACTGGTTCGGGAAGCGGATTTGATGCGGATCCCGTTCACGCAGGTGGATGCGTTCGCGACCCACGCGTTCGCGGGCAATCCCGCGGCGGTGATGCCGCTGTCGACCTGGCTCGACGACGACCTGCTGTTGCGGATCGCCGCGGAGAACAACCTGTCGGAGACCGCTTTCCTCGTCGCCTGTGACGCCAATGAAAAGGGCGGGGGCGATGCCGATTTCGACCTGCGCTGGTTCACGCCCGCCGCCGAGGTCGCGCTGTGCGGGCATGCGACGCTGGCGAGCGGGCATGTCGTGCTGTCGTCCGACACCGCGCGCGACCGGGTGCGGTTCCGCACGCGGCAGGCGGGGATGCTGGAGGTGGCACGCGATGGGGCTGGCTACCGGATGGCGCTGCCCGCCTGGACGCCGACGCCCAAGCCGCTGCCGTCGCTCGTCGCGGCACTGGGCGTCGAGGCGGTCGAGACGCTGTGGCACGACAAGGGCTATGCGGTCGCGGTGCTGGCGGATGCGGATGCCGTCCGCCGCGCCGCGCCGGACATGCGCGCGCTGCGGGACGAGGGGCCGATCGTCGCGATCGTCACCGCGCCGGGCGATACCAGCGACATCGTCAGCCGCGTGTTCGTGCCGGCGTTCGATATCGACGAGGACCCGGTGACGGGGTCGGCACATGCCGTCGTGGTGCCGTACTGGGCGGCGCGGCTGGGACGCGACAGCTTCACCGCGCTGCAGGCGAGCGCGCGGGGCGGTCGGTTGAATTGTACGCTGGCGGGGGACCGCGTGGTGCTCGGCGGGGCGTGCGTGACGGTGATCGAGGGTACGTTTCTGCTGCCTTAAGGGTCTTTCGTCATGCCGGGCTCGTCCCGGCATCCAGAGCCGCATGCCATAGGCTCGCGGCCCTGGACCCCGGCACAAGGCCGGGGTGACGAAGGGTAAAGCCTACCGCTTGCGACCCCTCGTCATCGGATCGGGCTTCTTCGGCTTCACCCACCCAACGGGCGGCACGACCCGTTGCTGGCTCGTGCCCAGCCCCATGCTCCCCGGCTGTTGACGCACTAGCCCGGAAAGATCGTCCGCCGGATCCTCCCCGCCGCCGCGCAGCACGCTGATCCGGTCGCGCAGCCGGCTCGCTTCCTCGAAATCCAGCGCGGCGGCGGCGGCGTCCATCGCGGCTTGCAACTCCTCGATCGTCACGCCGCGACCAATGCGGCCTCGGTTTCGACGATCCACCCGCCGCCGAGAACGCGCTCGCCGTCGTACAGCACCGCCGCCTGGCCGGGCGCGACGCCATATTCCGGCGCGTCGAACACGACCATGTCACCCACCATCCGCGCGCCGACCGGCTTCGCCATCGATCGTACCTTGGCGGTCAGCGGCCCGGTGAAATCGCCGCCCAGCCAGTTCATCCGTTCGATCCGCGCGGCATCGACCGCCAATGCGGCGCGTGGGCCGACGACGACTCGGCGGGTGTCGGGTTCCAGCCGGACGACGTAGAGTGGCTCGGGCGCTCCGCCGATCTCGAGCCCGCGGCGCTGGCCCACGGTATAGTGGATCAGCCCGCGATGCGCGCCCAGCCGCCGCCCGGCAAGGTCGACGATCTCGCCCGTCAGGTCCGTGTCGGGACGCAGCTTCTTCACGAGCGCGGCGTAATCGCCGTCGGGGACGAAGCAGATATCCTGGCTGTCGGGCTTCGCCGCGACGCCAAGGCCCAGCTCCGCGGCGATCGCGCGCACGCGCGCCTTCGGGAGGCCGCCGAGCGGGAAGCGCAGATAGTCGAGCTGCGGCTGCGTGGTCGCGAACAGGAAATAGCTCTGGTCGCGCGCAGGATCGGCGCCGCGATGCAGTTCGGCGCCCGCAGGCCCCTCGACGCGGCGGACATAATGCCCGGTCGCCAGGCAATCCGCGCCGAGATCGCGCGCCAGCGCCAGCAGGTCGGTGAATTTCGGGCCCATATTGCACTGGACGCAAGGGATCGGCGTACGCCCGGCGACGTAATCGTCGGCGAAGGTATCGATCACCGTCTCCCGGAAGCGGGTTTCGTGATCGAAGACATAATGCGCGATCCCCAGCCGGTCGCACACCGCGCGCGCGTCGCGGATGTCGCGGCCAGCGCAGCAGGATCCCGCCCGGCCGATCGCTTCGCCATGATCGTAGAGTTGCAGCGTGACGCCGATCGTCTCCGCCCCGCTCGCCGCCGCCAGTGCCGCGACGACCGAGCTGTCCACGCCGCCGGACATCGCGACGACGATGCGCTTTGCCGCAGGGTCCGCCCCGATCTGGAAGTCCGTCTCCATCGTGCGCGCCATATAGGGCAGGCGAGGGCGGTGCGCAAAAACGCCGATGATTCATACGTGTTCACGAAGCGTTGCGCCGGGCTTTACCCGGCTTTCATCCGGCCGAGTCTACAGCATGCGTCCCGCGACGTAGTAGCGAGTATGCCTGTTTGGATCTGAGTTTCCCCCCGTTTGTCGGCCCGACCGAACTGACCGTGCTGCCCGCCGACCTGGCGGCGCTGATGGCCGGTATCGCGGCGCGTCAGGCGGGCAGTACGACCGCGGGTGTCCAGGCCGACCTGTCCTACCGCGCGGTCGATCCGCGGCTGTTCGCGCCCGTCGACGGTGCATTCAACGGCTCGATGGCGGCGGCGATCATATCTTGGAAAGAGGCATGAAGAGCGCGTTTACCGAAGCGTTTCAGGCGATCTTCAAATCCCCCGCCTATACGCAGCATCATAGTTTTGGAGAGGGGGCCCCCCGCCCCGATCGAGGTTGAGTACATGATCGAGAACCAGAAGATCCGTCCCGCGAAAGTCATCGGCCCGCTCGGCGAGCAGTTGACGATCGAGACGCTGCCGCCGCCGTCGACCACGCGCTGGGTCGTGCGGCGCAAGGCCGAGGTGGTCGCCGCGGTCAACGGCGGACTGCTGTCGGTGGACGAGGTGTGCGAACGCTACAACCTGACACCGGAGGAATTCGCCGGATGGCAGCGCGCGATCGACCGGTCGGGGATGCCGGGGCTGCGGGTGACGCGAATCCAGCATTACAAGTCGCTCTACGAACGCCAGCAGAAATATTGATCCAAGTTACCGAAACGCAAGCGGAACAATACCCTGCGCTCATGAGTCTTTCCGCCATCGCCCGGCAACGGGAACCAACGGAGGGACGAACATGGATATCATCATCTGGCTCATCGTAGGCGGACTGTGCGGCTGGCTGGCCGGACTGATCATGCGCGACAATCAGGGCATTCTGCTGAACATCGTCGTCGGCATCGTGGGCTCGGTCATCGCGTCGTTCATCTTCGGCGCCGGGATCAACCAGGTCATCACGATCTACACGTTCATCTATTCGTTGATCGGCGCGATCATCCTGCTCGCGGTCGTCAATCTGATCCGTCGCGGCCGAGTGCGCTAAGCAGCGTCTGAACTGCGTTTGGCAAGGGCCGTCCGGGCAACCGGGCGGCCCTTTTCGTTTTTTCGTCATGCCGGGCTCGACCCGGCATCCATGGTGCCGTGGAGTAGCACGCTTGGCGCGCGCGGCACGATGGACCCCGGCGCAAGGCCGGGTGACGGACTGGGTCGCGCGCTATTCCAATAGAAACCGGACCGACAGCGTCACCGTCACGTCCTTTTCACCTGGCGCGATCACCGTGTCCGCCTTCGCCATCGCGCGCGCGAACACCATCGGCTGCGCGCCGCCGCCGCCGGTATCGTCGCCATTCTCCGTCATCGACACGATCCGCACGACATGCAGCCCGGCGGCGCGCGCATACAGCTCCGCGCGGGTACGGGCGCGGCGGACCGCATCGGTGCGGGCTTCGTCCAGCGCGGCGTCGGGATCGTCGAGCGACAGGCTGGGCCCGTCGATCTGGTTCGCGCCCTCCGCCACCAAAGCGTCGAGGATCGGTCCAGCCTTGGCGATATCGCGGAACCGGATCGATACGCTGTTCGTCGTCTGATAGCCGGTCAGCACGGGGGGCTGGTTGTCGGCGTAGCGATATTGCGGGCTCAGCCCGACGCTGGCGGTCGCGATGTCGCGCGGGGCGATGCCGGCCTTCCTCAACGCCGCCAGCACGCGCTGCATCCGCGCGGCATCGTCCGCCAGCGCGGCGGCGGCGGTCGGCGCCTGGGCGACGACCCCGGCGCGGATCGTCGCCAGATCGGGCACGCGCGTGGTGCGGCCCTGCGCGGTCACGCCAAGCAGCGTACCCGAAGGCGGCGCGGCGGGTTCGGCCGATTGCGCGGCGGCGGGGGAGGCCATCGCCGCCGGCAGCGACAGGGCGAGGGCGAGCGGGACGATAGGGGTCGGGATGGGCATGACGGCTCCTCGGATCGCGGATGACGATCGGTCGACGAATCCATGACGCGCCCGCGGCGAAACCGATGCTGAACGCCCTGCCGCGAATCCGAGCCTCGGCTTGCGAAAATCAGGCTTTTCCGTCATGCCCCTGCCCACTTGAGGTTGGTGACTTATTCCTATAACACAGTCGCTCCGAAGGGTGGGGACGAACATGAATTACGAGTCGCGACAGATCGGTGGCGAAGAGCGGGCGGCATTGCCCGACTATACCGCCGCGCGGACGGGCAGCGGACGGCGCATCATCGGTATCGCCGCGCTCGTGCTGCTGGCGGCGGTCCTGATCTGGGCGTTCTTCCTGCGCAGCCACGCCGCACCCTCCGCCGCGCCGGTCGAACAGGTTCCCGCGGTGAGTGTCGTCGTCCCCGGTCGCCAGACCATCGACCGTCAGCTGAGCGCGAACGGCAGCCTGGCCGCGAAACGCGAAATGCCGGTCGGCGTCGCCGGCGAGGGCGGCATGGTCCGCCAGGTGCTGGTCGAGCCGGGCCAATGGGTCCAGGCCGGACAGGTGCTCGCGACCATCGACCGGTCGGTCCAGACGCAGACCGCGGCCTCGCTCGGCGCATCGATCAAGGTCGCGCAGGCGGACGCCACGCTGGCGCAATCCGAACTGGATCGCGCGCAGCAGCTGGTGTCGCGCGGCTTCATCTCCAAATCGGATATCGAGACGAAGACCGCGACGCGCGACGCCGCCGCGGCGCGCGTCCGCGTGGCACAGGCGCAGCTGGCGCAGCAGCAGGCGACGAACGGCCGGCTGGACATCCGTGCGCCCGCCGCCGGGCTGGTGCTGACGCGGCAGGTCGAACCCGGACAGATCGTGAATTCCGGCACCGGGATGCTGTTCCGGGTCGCGATGGACGGGTTGCTGGAAATGCGCGCGGCGCTCAGCGAATCCGATCTGGCGACGGTGCATGTCGGGGCCCGCGCGACGGTAACGCCGGTGGGTTCGACCGCAAGCTTCCCCGGGGTCGTCTGGCAGGTGTCGCCGGTGATCGATCCGTCGACGCGCCAGGGCATCGCGCGGGTGCAGCTGACCTACAATCCGTCGCTGCGCCCCGGTGGCTTTGCGGCGGCGACGATCGTCAGCGGCGCCAATGTCGCGCCGCTGCTGCCGGATTCGGTGCTGCAGAGCGACGACAAGGGGAATTTCGTGTATGTGGTGGGCGCCGGCGACAAGGTCGAGCGTCGTAACGTGCAGATCGGGCAGGTGTCCGACGCGGGCGTGACGATCCTCGGCGGTCTGGCCGGGAACGAGCGCGTGGTGGTGTCC
>CAXTVB010000142.1:0-7457 GCA_964247555.1 uncultured Sphingomonas sp.
GAGTCGGGCGATCATCGCCGCCGCGGAAGATCAGGCGGATTTCGGGATAGGCGAACGACCCGTCGGTTCGCGCGGCGGCGTCGGGGACCGTACCGTCCGCCAGATAGGCGCTGAGCGCGGCCTGGAGCCGACCGACGGAAGCGAGATAAAGGCGATCGAGTTCGGCGACGATGTCTGCTGCAATGGTCATGCCGCCGGGGCTACCGGGCGTGTGTGACACTGGCAAGCCGGCGCCATCGGTCATGCCGGGCTCGTCCCGGCATCCAGCGTCGCGAATGCCGCGCTGCGTGGCTCTGGATCCCGGGACGAGCCCGGGATGACGTAGCGTAGATTTACGCCCGTGCCTCCTTGGCGATCGCATCCAGCAACCCGTTGACGAAGCCGGATTCCTTGCGCTCGTAAAAGGCGTGCGCGACGTCGACATATTCGGTGATGACGGTCGCTGAAGGTACGTCCGCACGCGCCAGCAATTCGTAGGTGCCCGCGCGCAGGATCGCCTTCATCGGCTTGTCGAGCCGCGCGAGCGTCCAGCCCTTGGCGAGCTTCCCCTCGATCGCGACGTCGATCTCGCCGATCCGCGCGACCGCGCCTTTCACGATGTCGTCGAAGAAATCGACGTCGGCTTCGGCATATTCGACATCCTCGATCGTCGCGCCGATGCGGTGGTGGTGGAATTCGTGGAGCAGCGCGATGACCGCGGTGTTCTCCATCTCGTGCTGGTACAGCGCCTGGACGGCGGCGAGCCGCGCGGCGGCGCGGGCAGTGGAACGGGTGGTATTGCGGGACATCGGGGGGCTTTAGGCGGTGGGGGCCGGCGCGTCACCCCCTGGGTGGTTGAGGCGCATGACCGGCCCCTCCGTCATGCCGGGCTCGTCCCGGCATCCATCGTGCCGCGCATTCTCACGCTATTGGTTACGCGGCACGATGGACCCCGGGGCAAGCCCGGGGTGACGAGAGGCCATTGGTGACGAGAGGGGAATCAAAACCCCCCATGCACCCGCACCGCCAGTATGTTCGCCGGCCCGCGGTCGCGGTTGTAACCGGGGTTGGCGATGTGCTGCGCGTCCAGCGTCAGGTTGATGCCCTTCAGGGCGGCGAGATCGTAGTAAAGCTCCGCGATCTGCTCCGCCCCGGCATCGGGCAGGCGGCCGTCGCCGACCAGCACCCCGATGCCGCCCGCCGCCAGATAACGCCGGTGCGCCGCGGAGATGCCGTTGACGACCAGCGCGAGTCCGATCCGGTCGTTGGCGCGGCCCCAGCCCTTGCCGGCCAGCGCGCCGCCGACCGCCGCGGTGCGGTCGATGTCGGTGGAGTCGTACGGCTCGATCGATCCGTCCGCGACACCGATTCGTGCGAACAGCCCCAGCGTATCGGTCAGCGCCTGTTCGGCGTTCACATGCGCGCCGACCCGGGTCAGGCGACGGCGGGTGGGGGCGGGGTCGACGGCGGCCCCTGTGGCCAGCGCGTACGAAACCGCCTCGTCGAACTTGCTGAACTGCCCGCGGTTGCGGAACAACGTCGCGCGCACCGCGCCCGCATGCCCAGCGATGGCGTGGCGATGCTCGACCTCGGCATCGATCTGATATTGGCCGAACCCCGTTTCCAGCGTCTCGCCGTTCGGGATCTTCGACAGGTTGAACCCGCCCAGCCGCAGCGTCCACGCGCCCGCGTACAGCTCGCCCGCGACGCCGTAGCTGTATCCCCAGGCGTCCGCGGCGTAATCGAAACTGCCGGCATCGACGACCGACCAGTTGAGGAAATCGGCGCGCGGATCATGCGCATAGGCGTTGGTATCGAACACGTCGCCGACGCCGAACTTGCCGATCGTCAGCACGATGCGGTTCGCGCCGACCGACCCGGCGAGCTGGTTGGCGGCAGCGGCAACGACGCTAGTATCGCCGCCCAGCCCGATCGTCTGGCGCAGGAACAGCCGTTGCAGCCGGAAATAGGGAGACGCCTTGCCGACCTTGTACGCCTCCGCGCTCGGGAAGCCTGCCGCGCCCAGCGTGTTCGACAGGCCGAAGCCCTGGTCGATCTCCGGGTTCGCCCATAGCTCCGCGCCGCGCCACGGGCGGATGCCGATGAAGGCGGTGGCGTCGAAGGTTTCCTTGACCTGGCGCGGCGTCAGGCTGTTGTCGCCGACATAGGGCGATGCGAACCCGCCGACGCCCTGCGCCACGAAGGTCGCCTGGCCGTGGATCGCGAAGACCTGATCCTTGGGCACAGGCGCAGCATCCTGCGCCGTTGCCGGGCAAGGCGCCACCGCCAGGGCGAACCCGGCCGCAGCGATCGCCGCCGCGCGGATCACCGGTTCAGCCGCAGCCTCAGCGCGACCGAGCGCGCATGGGCGGGCAGGCCCTCGGCCTCGGCGAGCGCCACCGTCGCGGGCCCCAGTTCGCGCAGGGCGGCTTCGTCGAGCCCGAGGAAACTGGTCCGCTTCATGAAGTCCAATACCGACAGCCCCGAGGCGAACCGCGCACGGCGACCGGTCGGGAGAACATGGTTCGGTCCGGCGACGTAATCGCCGATTGCTTCAGGGGTGTGACGGCCCAAAAACACCGATCCGGCATGACGTACGCCGTCGAACAACGCCTGCGGATCGTCGACCGACAGTTGCAGATGTTCAGGCGCGAGCCGATCGACCAGCGGTATCGACTCCTCCAGCGTTCCGGTCACGACGATCGCGCCGTTCGCATCCCATGCCTGGCGCGCGGTGGTGCCGGTCGCGAGCGTGTCCAACTGCCGGTCGACCGCCGCGGCGACCTTGTCGGCGAAGGCGGCATCGTCGGTGAACAAAATCGACTGGGTGGTGACATCGTGTTCCGCCTGGCTCAGCAGGTCGGCCGCGGTCCATTCGGGATCGTTCAGGCCGTCCGCCACGACGACGATCTCGCTCGGCCCCGCGACCATGTCGATGCCGACGACGCCGTACACCTGCCGCTTGGCCTCCGCGACCCAGGCGTTGCCGGGGCCGGTGATGACGTCGACCGGCGCGATCCTGCCAGCGCCATACGCCAGCGCGGCGATCGCCTGCGCGCCACCGATGCGCCACACCTCGTCGACGCCGGCCAGATGTGCGGCGGCCAGGACGAGGGGGCTGACCATCCCGTCCGGGGTCGGCGTCACCATCGTCAACCGCCCGACGCCCGCGACGCGCGCGGGGATGGCGTTCATCAGCAGCGACGACGGATAGGCCGCGCGGCCGCCGGGAACATAGATCCCCGCCGCATCCACCGCCCGCCACCGCGCGCCGAGCCGGACCCCGGCGGCGTCGACATAGTCGGTGTCGGTCGGGCGCTGCTTCTCGTGATAGGCGCGGATGCGCGCGGCGGCGAGTTCCAGCGCGGTGCGCAGGTCCGGGTCGAGCGCATCGAACGCTGCGGCGCAATCTTCGGGCGCGATCCGCCAGCCGGTGGCGGCGAGGTCGTGGCGGTCGTGGCGCAGGGTCAGCTCCGCCACCGCGGCCTCGCCGTCGCGGCGGACGGCGGCGATGATGGCGGCGACGTCGCGCGCGACGTCGGTGGAGGATTCGCGGCGATCCTCGACGAGCGCGGTGAAGCGGGCGGCGAAGTCGGGGTTGGTGGTGTGGAGGCGGATCACTTCCTGCTCCCCTCCCGCATGCGGGAGGGGCCGGGGGTGGGCGCCTCCTCTCCACTGGCGCTGCACGCGCGGACAGGGAGCGCCCACCCCCCAGCCCCCTCCCGTAAACGGGAGGGGGAGAAGAACAGGACCCTCACGCCATCACCGCGCGGCGGAACGCCGCGACCAGCGGGACCACCTCAGGTCGCGTCTTCATCGCGACCCGGTTTACGACCAGCCGCGAGGTGACGTCCATGATCCGCTCCACCTCGACCAGCCCGTTCTCCAGCAAGGTTCGTCCCGACGACACCAGGTCCACGATCCGCGGCGCCAATCCCAATGTCGGCGCCAGTTCCATCGCCCCGTTCAGCTTCACGCACTCCGCCTGCACCCCGCGCGCGGCGAAATGTGCCGCCGTCACGTGTGGGTATTTGGTGGCGACGCGGACATGGCTCCAGCCGCGCGGATCGTCGGTCGCGGCCATGTCGGCGGGTTCGGCGACCGACAGCCGGCAATGGCCGATGCCCAGATCGACCGGTGCGTAGAGTTCGGAATAGGCGAATTCCGCCAGCACGTCGGATCCGACGATCCCGATCTGCGCGGCCCCGTGCGCGACGAAGGTCGCGACGTCGAACGCGCGGACGCGGATCAGTTCGATTCCGGGAACGTCGGTCGCGAAACGAAGCGCGCGCGAACCCTCGTCCGAGAAGCTCGCTTCGGGACGTACGCCCGCGGCGGCGAGCAGCGGCAGCGCCTCGGCCAGGATGCGTCCCTTGGGGACTGCGATGATGATCGGGCCGGCCATGTCGGGCGGGGCTTTACGGGGGGGCGGGGGCGGGTGCAACAACACCCGCAAGGAGGAGCGCCCAATGGCAACCGAAGATACCAATCGCGGCGCGTTCCGCATCCAGGAACATTATTGCCGGACCAACGCGTCGCCGATCTATGCGGATGTCTGCGCCGCGCTCGCCGACGGACTGACTCGCGCGACGCGCACCGGCGCGCGGGTGCTGGACTGGCCGGGCGAGCCGACGCGCGATGCGGTGCCGCTGCGGTTGATCGGCGGGCTGCACGCGCTCGTACTGTCGGGGGCGGATGGGCCGCTGGCGGACGTGTTCGCGGGGCGGATCGCGGCGCCGGCGCGCATCGCGGCCGTCGTCGGCGATGTCCTGCGCGACCATGACGACGCGCTGTTTCCCTGGCTCGACGGTCCGCCGCAGACGAACGAGCCGGGGCGGTCGGGCGCGCTGATGACCGGGCTGCTCGCGGTGGCGGCCCGGTTCGGTCCACGGCTGGAAGTGCTGGAGATCGGGTCCAGCGCGGGGTTGAACCTGTTGATCGACCGCTACCGGATCGATTTGGGCGGGACGGTCGTCGGTCCCGTCGACTCACCGGTGTCGATCGTCCCCGACTGGCGCGGGCCGCCGCCGGCGTCCGTACCGGTGGAGATCGTCTCGATCCGCGGCTGCGACGTGAACCCGATGGACGCGACCGACCCAGTGGTCGAGGCGCGCCTCGCGGCGTTCATCTGGGCCGAGGCGCCCGAGCGGCTCGCCCGCGTGCAGGGCGCGATCGCGATGCTGCGCACACGGCCGGTCGATCTGGTGCAGGCCGATGCGGCGGACTGGGTCGAGGCGCGGCTGGCGGAGCCGCAGGCGGCGGGCGTGACGCGGGTGCTGATGCATTCGGTGGTGTGGCAATATCTGCCCGAACCCGTCGCCGATCGCATCCGCGCGGCGATGACGGCGGCGGGCGCACGCGCGACGGCGGAACGGCCGCTGGCATGGGTGTCGATGGAGCCGGACCGCTCGCTCGGCTATCAGGTCGTGCGGATGCGCGGCGGGCCGGACGACGATGGCTGGCGGGTGCTGGCGACGGCGCATGCGCATGCGGCCTGGATCGATTCGCGCGCGCCGGATGCGGGGGACGGGGGGATCGCGTTGCCGGATGGGGCGAGGGTGCGCATCTGAAATCCTCCCTGGGACGGGGAGGGGCACCGCCAGCGAAGCTGGCGGTGGAGGGGGACTCTTCAGGAGCGACACCGCCCGTGGAGAGCCCCCTCCGTCAGCCTGCGGCTGCCACCTCCCCGTCCCGGGGAGGATTTCAAGAGGCCCAGCCCCGGATCGCCGCGATCACCGCGCCGGGATTCTCCCACGGCACGAAATGCCCGGCATCGACCTTCACCACGGTCAGGTCGGGCACGAGCGCCTCCAGCCCCTCCAGCTGGCTCGGCAACAGCGCCTTGTCCTCCACCCCCCAGATCACCAGCACCGGCATCCGCGTCGGCGGAAACGGCGCGTCGAGGAAGGCGGGGCGGGGCGGGTCCTCGTCCATTGCGGGCACTTGTATGGCGCTGGCGCGATACCAGTTCAGCATCCCCGTCATCGCGCCCGGCTGGCCCCATTGCTCCAGATACAACGGCTTCTCGTCCGCGATCTTCGCGAAGTCGGTATGCTTCATGAAACTGCCGTCGAAGAAGGACGACAGTCCGATCTTCGCGATATGCGCCTCCAGGTCGGTGTTGCGGAACGCGCGGATATACTGGCTCGCTTCGCGCTGCGCGGGTTCGTCGAAGATCGTGCGCTGGAAGACGAGCGGGTGCGGCGCGTTGACGATCACCAGCCGCGCGATCCGGTCGGGGTGCTGCAACGCCGCCATCCACGCAACCGCGCCGCCCCAGTCGTGGCCGACCAGCGTGAATCGGTCGATGCCGAGATGATCGGCGAGCGCGATCAGGTCGGCGACGATCTTGTCTGGGGTGTAGTCGGTGACCGCTTCGGGCTTGGACGAGCGGGCATAGCCGCGCTGGTCGGGGGCGACGACGTAATGGTCTCTGGCGAGATCGGGGACGATGTGCCGCCAGGTGCGGTGGGATTCGGGGAAGCCGTGAAGGAGGATCATCGGCGGGTTTGCGGGATCGCCGGCGATCTGGACGTCGAGTTCTACGCCGGTGGATAAGGCTAGGCGTTGCAGTTCGGTCATCTTCTTCTCCCCTCCCGCGAGCGGGAGGGGTCGGGGGTGGGCGCCCCGCCCGCCGCAAGCGGTGAACTTCATTACGTAGGGTGCGCCCACCCCCAACCCCCTCCCGCTCGTGGGAGGGGGAGCGCATCACGGATAACTCACCGTCTTCGGCACCTCGGGAATCGGGATCCACTCATGCGCATCCCCCGGCACGCGCGGAAAATCCCCCGCCATCCAGGCGCGCTTCGCCTCGGCGATCCGGTCGCGCCGGCTGGACACGAAATTCCACCACACGTGCCGCGGCGTGGCGAACGCATCCCCGCCGCACAGCATCGCGCGCCCGCCGCTTGCCGATCGCAGCGTCGCGGCGATCCCCGGTCGCAACACGTACAAGGTCATCGGCGTCAGCGGCACGCCCTCCAGCGTCGCCTCGCCCTCGGCCAGATACAGCGCGCGTTCGTCCGCCGCGGCGTCGATCGGCACCGCCGCGCCGGGCTGCAGCACGAGATCGGCATAGATCGCCCCCGCCAGCGCGGTCGTCGGCGCCATCGCACCCCATAGCGACCCCATCACGATCCGCGCCCGCGCGCCGTTCGCCTCGACCGTCGGCAAGTCGGCGGCGGCGACATGCTCGAACGCGGGATCGATCTCCTCCTGCGCATCAGGCAGCGCGAGCCAGGTCTGGATGCCCGACAGCACCGGCCCGCCGCTGCGCTCGTCGCCTGGCGATCGTTCGGAATGGACGATGCCGTGCCCCGCGGTCATCAGGTTCACCGCGCCCGGTTCGATCCGCTTGGCGGTTCCCAGCGAATCGCGGTGGTCGATCGCGCCGTCGAACAGGTAGGTGACCGTCGACAGGTTGATGTGCGGATGCGGGCGCACGTCGATGCCCTGGCCGGGCGGCAGGTGGGCAGGCC
>CAXTVB010000143.1:0-4470 GCA_964247555.1 uncultured Sphingomonas sp.
TTGCCGGACGATCGGCGAGTCGCCGCTGGGGTCCGGCTACGCGCGCTCGCTGCGCGAGGCGGCGTGGCAATTCCTCGTCCGTCCGCCGCGGATCGGGGGCAAGCGGCTGGTCGGCAGCTGGGTCAACATCCGCATCACCTGGACCGAACAGGGTCCTGAAACGCGCTGATTTCCATAACTATCCATAAACCTTTCTAGGCGTATGGAGGGGGCATGAAGATCCTGGCACTCCTTCTTGTTCTGCTGCTGGCCGGCGACGTCGTGTTCGATCACGGCGCCGGTGTCGCCAAGCTGGACGATGCCGCCCGGGCGTTCGAGCACAGCGTCGCGCACAGCTACAGGGATTCGGTTTTTTCCGGTTAGATAATTTGCGACAATTTCACTGCGCGGATGCGCTGGATTATCATCGATCAAGCGTATAACCCTGTTGCCGACAAACAGGCGGCCCCGGCCGTCGTCGTCGCGGCTGCACACAGGAATTCACGCATCCGGATCGATCCTGGCCGCAGGTCGATCGCGTACGACGATGGGGATGACCGATGTCGACAACCGTGCTGATCGTCGAAGACGAACCCAGTGTGCTGGCATTTCTGGAAGTCGGGCTGGAGGAAGCGGGCTTCGACGTCATCAGCGCGCGCAATGCGGGCGAGGCGCTGACCATCCTGGGCAGCGGCATGTACGAGGTCGCGATCCTGGTCTGCGACATCCGGCTGGGCGACGGCATCGACGGATGGGAGATCGCCCGCTGCGCACGCGAGGTCGTCGCCGACCTGCCCATCGTCTACGTGACGGGCGACAGCGCCGCGGCGTGGTCCGAACAGGGCGTACCGAACAGCCGGCTGCTGCAGAAGCCGTTCACGATCGTCGATCTGGCGAGCGCGATCGCCGCACTGACCCCCGGCGACGCGCTGGTGGACGGCGATCCCCTGACGACCTAGGTCTGCGGGCGGCTGTCCATGTCGCTGCCGGTGCGTTCGTCGATCCGGATGTTCAGTCGACGCCCGAGCGCGATCAGCGGGCCGGCATAGGTTTCGCGCCGTTCCTCGAACCGCCGCCGCGCCTCCGCCTCGTCCTCGATCAGGGTGTAGCCTGCCTTCGCCAGCCGTTCGCGGTGCGCCTGGAACCGTTCGGCGTCCGACAGGTCGACGGACGGGGTCGCCGCCGTGAATTGCCCCGCCATGTCGCCCAACAGGCGCGCGCCGGTGCGCAGGACGAAATGCGCGCCCGCCCTCGCGGCCGGCGGGGCATCCGTCACCGCCGCATCGAGCAGCGCGGCGGCATCCAGCACCGCGCCGAACGCCGCCAGCCATTCGCACCGCGGATCGTTCGAGCGGAAGAACAGCAGGATGGGATAGGCGCGGTGGCTGATCGCCACTTCGGCGGCCCATAATTCCCAGGATTCGAAGAAGCTGGCCAACCGGCCGACGATATCCTCATGCGCATAGGTTTCCAGGATCGCGATCCCCGCGGGCGGCAGCGTGACGTGCGATTCGAGCCGCAGCACCAATGTCTCGCGCCGGCCGAACCCGTTCTGGATCGAGATCAGGAAGGTCGCGACGACCGTCACCACCGCCAGCCCGGCGACCGAGCATATGAGCACCACCACGCGGGTCGGATCGCCCGATACGGTGGCCGCGACCCCAAGCGTCGAGAACGCCGAGCCGGCCGCGTAGATCGCGTCGCCCAGCGTCCGGAAGCCCGGGTGGAAGTTGTCGCGATCCGCCCAGAAGGTCAGGCCGAAGCCGAGGATGAGCAGCGCCGCCCAGATGGCCATGTTCAGCACCAGCATGAACGGCGCGAGACAGGCGCGGATCGTCTGGCGTAGCCGCGGCCGGGGGACGAAATCCGCGACGCGTTGCCAGGTCGCGAACAGCGCCAGGGTCAGCGCCGGCCCGACCCGCAGCACGCGCGTATTGGCCCGCGGCACGAGCAGCGACCGGAAGATATCGGCAGCGACGAAGAAGACCAGCGCGCCGCCCGCGATACCGATCAGGGTGTCGATCATGCGGGGGCCTTATCGTGCCCGCACCCTGGCGTCACCCATTCCCGGGCGCGCGACCGGCCATGCGTCGATCCCGCGTCAGAGCAGGCGCAAATCCACCGGGTCCGCGCGCGGGAACAACGCCGCCATCTGTGCCGGTCCAAGCGAGAATTGCCGCTTCACCAGCCCGCCGACCAGTCCGCGATAATCGGTCAGGACGGGCAGGTCACGACCCTGGTTCAGCGTCGCCGCGGTGATCGCGTTCTGCGCGCCCGCGATCCGTCCGCCCGACACGCCGCCGCCCATCACCCAATAGACGCTGCCATGACCGTGATCGGTACCCTTGTCGCCGTTCTCGCGGAAGGTCCGGCCGAATTCGGATACGACGACGACGGTCGTCGTCCGCCAGGCATCCGGCCCGATCGACTCCGCGAACCCCGCCAGCCCGCGGCCCAGTTCGCCGATCCGGTCTGCCAGATAGCCCGTCGCATTACCCTGGTTCACATGCGTATCCCACCCGCCGACATCGACGAACGCCAGGTTGAACTGCTGGCGCATCAGCACGCCGATCCGCTGCGCCGACAATTCGAAGCCGCGCGCGCTGACCGCGCCGCGGCTCGCCGCCTTCATCTCCTCGTCCAGCGTGTGGAACACGGTGTCGCGGACCGCGAACCCCTCGGTCACCGACCGGCCGAGGTCGCTCGTTCCGACGCGCTGGCCCGCATACATCGCCTCGATCAGCTTCGCCTGCCGCGCATCGATCGGCTTGCCGACATTCGCCATCGCCAGGTTGGGGATCGGATCGGCGCCGCCGCGAAAGCACAACGGCAGCTGATCGGTGAACGCGATCGGCCGATCGTCGCGCCCGAGCACGCCGGCCAGCCGCGCCATGAAGCCCGACCCGTAATCGCGGTGGCCGCCCACCGGCTGGCCCAGTTCGATCGTATCCTGCGTCTCGAAATGGCTGCGGCTCATGTCGTCGGTGCCCGCGAAGGGCACGAACGCGATCTGACCCGTCTGCCATAGCGGGTAGATGCTGTCCTTCAGCGCCGGATGCAGGCTCCAGTCCGCGTCGAGCGGCAGCGGTGCCTTGGGATCGGCGGGATCGGGCTTGCCCAGCGCGATCGTGGGTCGCGCCTGGCGATAGAAGTCGCTGCCCGTCGGCGCGACGATGTTGGCGGCGTCGTACGCGCCGCGCAGGAACACGACGAGCAGCTTGCTGCCTGCCTGCGGCGCGGCGAAGGCGCGGCCCGCGACGACCATCGGCGCGAGCGCGGCGGCACCGACCAAAAGGTCGCGGCGATGGACATGGGAGAGATGCATGGGACGATGCTCCTTCGCGATTACCGGCGCATGAAATCGGGCGAGGACAGGAACAGCGCGTTCCATTCCTGCGGCGAGGTCGCCTGGGTCAGCGTCTGCTTGGTCGCAGGCGTCAGGCTCGCGGCCAGTCCGTCATAATATAGGGCGTTCTGAAGCTGGGGAAAGGCGGGCTGGTCCGCGGTCGCGCCGGCCGGACGGAACAGCCCCGCCGAGCCGCCGCCGATCTGGCGCGCGATGTCGAACCGGGATGCGAGCTGCCCCGGACCGGACCAGGCGGCGGAGGCCATCGGATAACCGTCCGGCGTCTCGTGATTGTAGAGCCCCTCGCCCATCCGGTTCGTCCAGCCGATCACCGGCTGCGCGTTCAGGATCACCCGGTCGCCATATGCCAGCCGCACCGCCGAGACGGCGTAATGCACCGGATCCTTGAACGCATGGCCCAGCGAGGCGGCGAATTCGGGCGAACGGACCATGGTCCGCACCACCTGTGCGATGTCGCCGTCGCTGTGCTGGAACGTCGCCGCCATGCGATCGACGACCGCGGCGGCGGGCGCGTCGCCCATGAAATAGGTCGCGATTTGCTCCGACACGTGATGCGCGGTCGCGGGCGACCGCGCGATGAGATCCAGCGCCTCGTCGACCTCGCCGATCCCCGATCCCTTGCCAGAGCCCTTGATGACGTGGCCCAGGAAGTGCTTGTCGCCGAAATCGTGCCGCGCCGGATTGAACTCGAACAGCCCGGCGCGGACGTAGAGCGGCTGCCAGGCGGGTTTGAGCCGGGGGGCATCGGGCTTCAGGTTCACCCCGACCCCGGTCAGGATGCGCGCCAGTTCCTGGACGTCGGCCTGGCTATAGCCCGACCCGACCCCCATCGAATGCAACTCCATGATCTCGCGCGCATAATTCTCGTTGATGCGCCCGACGGCATTCTGGTCGTTGTCGAGATAGCGCAGCATCGCCGGATGATGCAGCGTCGCCGCCAGCAGGTCGCGGAACCGGCCGAGCGCGTGCGCGTGGACCGTGTCCTCGTAATCGCCGACCATCGCGCGGACGTCGCGCTTGCCGGCCTGGACGTTGAAATGGTTGAACCAGAACCACGTCATCTGTTCGCGAAGCTGGTCCGGCGCATACAGGTCGCGCAGGATCGACCGCGTCCGCGCTTCGTC
>CAXTVB010000143.1:4480-7422 GCA_964247555.1 uncultured Sphingomonas sp.
GGATCGGTCAGCGCGTTGGCGGCGTGGCTCGCAGCATCCTGTTCGACGACCAGCGCCGCGAGCGGTTGCTGCGCGATCCGCATCGCCGCGACCTGCCGTGCGGCGGCGGTGGGCAGCGTCGCATCGGTCATCTGCAATTGCGTGGCGAGCCACCGGTCCGACCCCGGCTGGTCGCCGGTCGGCGCATCCGCGGAGACGCCCCAGGTCAGCCGGTTCGCCCAGGCGATGCGCATGGCGGGATCGGGGCGCGCGGCGATGGCGGGGGCGGCGAGGCACAGGGCCAGCGTCGATAGGGCAACGACTCGGAACATGCGTTTTCCTGTCTGTTGGCGGCATCCTTGCGCGATATCGGATGAACGGTTCCTTTAGCGATTTGCGCCCCGTTTCCGTCGTCCCGGCGAACGCGGGGACCGATCTCCCACCATTTGGGGAGCATGGCGCGCCGCCGCGATCGTCCTGCACCTGGACCCCGGCCTTCGCCGGGGTGGGGTATGAGGCGCTGGCGGGGCGCCATCACCCGCGCAGGAAGCGGTCGATCATGCCCGCGACCACATCCGCGTCGCTCTCGCCCTCCAGCGAACGCCGCGCTTCGGCCTTCAACGATTCGGACATGTCGGTCGCACGATCCACGTCGATGAGCGCGCGCGAGAAGGGCTCGGTGAATTCCGGGTGGAATTGGAACGAGATCGCCTCGCTACCATGGTCGATGACGGCGAAAGGCGTGAAGTCGCTCGTGCCGACCACGGTCGCCCCAGGCGGCAAGGCGACGACCTGATCCTGATGCGACGCCATCGCCGCGACGCTATCCGCCGCACCCATCCAGTCGCGCCGATCGTGCAGCGTGTAGCGGTGCAGTCCCAACCCCCAGCCCTGCCCCGCCTTCGCGACGACGCCGCCGAACGCGTGCGCCATCACCTGGTGGCCGAAGCAGATGCCGACCAGCTTCGCTTCGCCGCGAACGCCGCGCAGGAACGCCGCGAGGTCCTCGACCCAGGGCAGCCCGTCATGCACGCCGGCCGACGACCCGGTGATGACATAGGCGTCGAACGCGCCCGCCGCCGGCCGATCGCCCCTGGTGACATCGAACGTGCCGTACGCATGCCCGTCGCCCAGCATGTCGCGCACCATGGCGTCGTAGCGCCCGTGCGCCGCGGCCAGATCGCCCGGCGGCGCGCCGGTTTCGAGGATGCCGATCCTCACGCCGTGCCCGCGCCGGTCACCGGCATGGGCGCGCCACCTGCAGCCCGCGCAGGAAGCCGCGGCGCGCGACGCCCGCATCGATCGCGGCATTCAACCGCTGTTCCGCGGCCGTCGCCCCGCTGACCGCACGGACGATCCCGCGGAAGGGGATCAGCGAATTGACGACCGCCGATCCGCCGATCTTCGCCATGTTCTTCTTGTTGTGCGCCGACGACGACGAGAAATCCGGGCCGATGACCCTGGTCAGCGCGGCGATCGACGATGCGATCTGCGCGCAGCTGCCCGTGCCCTCGGTCGTGTACGGATTCTCGCTGACCTTCACGAGCAACGGCGGGATCTTCGTCTTCGCCAGCCCGACGTCGCGCGCGGGTTGCGAGACGATGTGGCCCGCCGATTGTCCCGACGCGACGCCCATCGGCAGGGCAAGCGCGAACAAGCCCAGGATCGTCCCGACCGCGGTAACGGAGGCGCGTTTGCTGGCAGGTCTGACGGTCATCGCGGATATTCCTCATGGCGCGGGCGCACGGCGATCGGCACCCTGACGATGAATCTTCGCGCCAGCCGCGCCGAATAGCAACAACCGCTTTGCCTTCGGGTCGGGAGCGGTAGGATGCATACGCGCACCACGGACGGGAGACTCGCCCTGCCCAGCTACCACGCCGATCTGGGCCATACCCGCCACCGCTTCGTCGATCTGCGCGCGCTGCTCGCCGCCGCCAGCCCCTACCGGTCCGGCGACGACCTGGCGGGCATCGCGGCGACGAGCGCGGAACAGCGCGTCGCCGCCCGGATCGCGCTGGCGGACCTGCCGCTCGGCGCGATCCTCGACGATCCCGTGGTGCCGTACGAGGACGACGAGGTGACCCGCCTGATCGTCGACCGGCACGACGACGCCGCCTTCGCGCGTCTCGCCCACCTGACCGTCGGCAGTTTCCGCGACTGGCTGCTGGACGACGCGACCGACGGTGCCACGATCGCAGCGGTCGCGCCCGGCATCGCGCCGGAAATGGCCGCGGCGGTCAGCAAGCTGATGCGCAACCAGGACCTGATCGCGGTGGCGCGCAAGATCCGCGTCGTGACGCGGTTCCGGGGCACCATCGGGCTGGCGGGGCGATTGTCGACTCGGTTGCAGCCGAATCATCCGACCGACGACCCGGCGGGAATCGCGGCGTCGATCCTCGACGGGCTGCTGATGGGCGCGGGCGACGCGGTGATCGGGATCAACCCCGCGTCCGACCATGTCGATACGATCGCGAATTTGCTGCGCCTGCTCGACGCGGTGCGCGACCGGTGCGGCATCCCCACGCAGAGCTGCGTGCTGTCGCATGTGACGACGACGATCGACCTCATCGCCCGCGGCGCGCCGGTCGATCTGTGCTTCCAGTCGATCGCCGGGACGCAGGGCGCGAATACCGGCTTCGGCATCGACCTGGCGCTGCTGGCCGAGGCGCAGGATGCGACGCTGTCGCGGGGGCGCGGGACGCTCGGGCAGGACTGCATGTATTTCGAGACCGGCCAGGGATCCTGCCTGTCCGCCGACGCGCATCACGGCGTCGACCAGCAGACGCTGGAGGCGCGCGCCTACGGCGTCGCACGCGCCTTCCGGCCGCTGCTGGTCAACTCGGTGGTCGGCTTCATCGGCCCGGAATATCTGTACGACGGCAAGCAGATCCTGCGCGCCGCGCTGGAGGATCATTGCTGCGGCAAGCTGCTCGGCCTGCCGATGGGGCTCGACATCTGCT
>CAXTVB010000144.1:0-4003 GCA_964247555.1 uncultured Sphingomonas sp.
CCGTCGCCATCCGGTAATGTGCGATCATCGCCCCCTCGATCGACGGATCGACCTCCCGCCGCGCATCCTGCAACAGCGAGAGGAGGTGATAGGCGGGATGCCCCGCCAGTGCGTCCTGGAAATCGAGCAGCCCCATCGTGCGATCGACACCGACGAGCATCAGGTTTTCGGCATGATAATCGCGCAGCACCGTCACCGGTTCGGCTGTCAGCGTGTGATCGAACACCTGGTCCCACGCCGCCAGATAGCCGTCGAGCGCCGCGTCGATCCCCACCGCGGGGCAATACCATTCGACGAACAAAGCCGCCTCGCGCGCCAGCACCGCCCGGTCATATGGCGCGAAAGGCCCGGCGGCGTGCGATCGCAGCGCGACCAGCAGGTCCACCGCTGCGGTGTAAAGCGGCATCCGCGCATCCGCCGACAGGTCAGCGGCTTCGCGCATCCGGTCGTCGCCGAAATCCTCGATCAGGATCAGCCCACGCTCGACGTCCGCCGCCAGGATCGAGGGCGAGCGGAAATGCCGTTCCGCCAGCCAGCCACCGACCGCCAGGAACGGCCGCGGATCCTCGTGCGGCGGCGGCGCGTCCATAAGGACCGCGCTCCGCGTGCCGTCGGTTACCCGGAAATAGCGCCGGAACGAGGCATCGCCCGCGAGCGGTGCGATCGCGGCACCCGCCCAGCCATGCGCGGCGAGAAAGGCGGGCGCGTCCGCCGGCGGGGTCATTTCGGCCATCGCCGTTCCCAAGCCGGGGGTAGCTTCAGTGTCAAGGTTCGCGCGCCATCCGGGGTGAAATCGAGCGTCACTCTCAGCGCGTCGGGCCACGCATCGGGACCGGCGCGATCCGGCCATTCGACGAGGAGAAGCGAGTCGGTCAGCGCCTCGTCGAGGCCGAGCTCCTCGAGTTCGCTGGGATCGTCGACGCGGTAGAGATCGATATGGAGAACGGGCATCCGGACTTCGGGAGGGGCATAGGGCTGGACGATCGCGAAGCTCGGGGATGGCGCTTCGCCCGCCAACCCGAGCGCGGCGAGGAGGCCACGCGCGATGCTGGTCTTGCCCGCGCCGAGAGGGCCTTGGAGGGTGACGACGTCGCCGGCGCGGACGATGGGGGCGAGGGAGGCGCCGAAGGCTTCGGTTGCTTCGGGGTCGGCCAACCGAAAAGGCGAGCGAATATCATCCTGCGTCATGCCGGGCTTGTCCCGGCATCCAGGGCGTCGGTATACCAACAGGCGTTAGGCGCGGAACCCTGGACCCCGGCACAAGGCCGGGGTGACGGAGGAAAAGCCTCACGGAAACCGCCCCTCATCGCCGCGGCAGGTCCACCGTTACCAGCGTCCCCTCGCCCGGTTCGGAAACCAGCCCGATCGTCCCGCCATGCGCCTCGACGAACTGCTTGGCGAGCGGCAGGCCGAGCCCGAGCGCACGGCCACCGGTTGGCTTGATCCCGGGCTCCGCGAACCGGTCGAACGCGCTCGCGGCGCTTTCCGCGTCCATCCCCGGCCCGTCGTCGGATACCACGATCCGCGCCCGCGTCGCATTCCCGTCGACGTGCAGGAGGATGCGACCACCCTCGGGCGTCGCCTCGACCGCGTGGCGGAGCAGATGCTCGATCACTTCGCGCAGCCGCCGGGCGTCGCCCTGCACACGCCCTGCGGAGCGCGCGATCTCGATCGCGAAATCCAGCCGGTGCCGCTCCGCCGTCGACCGGACGCGATCCGCCGCGGCCTGCGCGACCGCGGCCATGTCGACATCGGTGCGTAGGATCGCACCGCCCTCCTCGGCCCCTTCGGTCAGGTCGAGGACGTCGTCGACCAGCAGCCCCAGCCGCTCGACCGACTCCAGGATCGCCTCGACATAATCGTCCGCCTGCTTGGTCAACTTGCCCGCATAACCGCCGTGCAGCATCTCGGCGAACCCACCGATCGAGGTCAGCGGCGTGCGCAGTTCGTACGACATATTGGCGACGAACTGCGTCTTCACCCGGTCGGTCGCCTCCAGCGCCTCGTTCCGGTCGCGCAGCGCCTGCTCCGCGCGCCGGCTGTCGGTGATGTCCAGCATCGTGAACAGCGCATTGCCGTCGGGCAGCGGCACCGCGGCGAATTCGAAATGTCGACCGTCCGCGAACGCCACGCGCCCACCACGCTGCTGCCGCTCGATCGTGGCCGAGCGTACCAGCTCGGGAATGAGCTGTGCACGATTGGGCGTGGCGAGCTTCGCCGCTGCTGCCTCGGCAAAGGCATCGACGCGCGGATGGCTGGCGAGGAACTCCTCCTCGAACCCCCAGATCGCGCGCAAGCGGTTGTTCCACAGCTGCAACCGGCCATCGGCGGCGAACACGCCCAGCGCCTCGAACAGATTGTCGAACGTCGCGGTACGCACGCGCAGCAGCGTGTCGCGCGCGCTGGCCAGCTGGACCTGCTCGGTCCGGTCCTCGAAGATCAGCAGCAATCCGCCATCGGGCAGCGGCTGCGCCACGACGCGCAGGTGCGTGCCGCCCGGCAGATGCCATTGCTCCTCGGTCGCCTCGTCGGCGGGCAGGAACCAGTCGCGCCGCTCCGCCTTCCAGCCGGGGAAATCGCGCACCTCGGGCAGGCGGTTCGCCTCGCGCATGCGTTCCAGGATACGCTCGAACGCGGGGCGGTCGGACAGCCATTCGCTGCGCATCGCGAACATCCGGCGGAAGGGCTGGTTGCAGAAGACGAGGCTCCTGTCCTCGCCGAACTGCGCGACGCCTGCGGACAGCCGGTCGAGCATCGCGCGCTGCGCCTCGGCGAAGCGTTTCGCGCCCGACCGCGCCTGTTCCAGCTCCTGGATGTCGACCGCAAAACCGGCGATCCCACCGGTCGGCAGCGGCACGTCGAACACATGCAGCGACCGCCTGGCACCCGCGATCGTGACCGGCACGATCTGGTCGTGCGGCCGCCCCGCCTCGCGCGCCGCGGAGGCGCCGGCCAGCGGACCGCCGCGCCCCGATCCCTCGACGAGCTCCAATTGTCGAGCAACGACGTCCGCCGCCCCGCGCCCCTCGACCGCCTCGACATAGGCGGAGTTCACCATCGTCAGTTTCAGGTCGGGCTCGCGGTACCACATCGGCATCGGCGCCGCTTCGATCAGTCCGGTCAGCGCGTCGAAGGCGTTCCCCAGCCGGTCATTCTCCCGCCCCAGCCGCGCAATCTCGGTCTCGCTGTCGGTTGCGTCGAACGCCCAGATGACCACACCCCCCGCACTCGCCATCGCGCTCGGTGCCCGCTGCCCGCGCAAGGTGATCGCGCGCTGCGATCCGATCGGTCGGACCGCACGAACGAAGCCCTTGCCCGAGCGCTGCGCTGCGGCGACATCGCCCGCAACGGCGACCACATCCTCGGGCGTCAGCCCGGCATCCCCCTGCGCCAGCTCGCGCAGTTCGACGGGTGCCGCGGCAAGGCCGAGCCAGTCGGCCATCCGCTGCGGCATCTCGACCCGCCCGTCCGCGCGCACGATCGTTGCCAGCGCGGGCGCGGCGCGCAGCATCGCATCCAGACGGGCATTCTCCCCCGCGATTCCTGCCGCCTGCATACGCGCGCGCAGCCCTACGAACAGCATCGCGCCAGCGCCGACGACCGCGACGAACAGCACCGCCCCCGCCGCCACGGCGGCGGCGGTTCCCAGCAGGATCATGTCGACAGGCCCGAACGCATCATCATCGCTTCGTCTAGAGCGATATGACGCGAGTGGGAATTGGGATTGGCAATCCTATCCGTCATGCCGGACTTGATACGGCATCCATCGTGCCGCGAACCCGCGGGCCGTTGGTTTCGCGGCACGATGGACCCCGGCCCAAGGCCGGGGTGACGAAGTAGGCTAGAGCAGCAAACGAAAAAGGGCCCGGCCTTCCGGCCGAGCCCCCTCGCACTACCGATCCGGTAAGGATCAATACCGATAATGATCCGGCTTGAACGGCCCCTCGACCGGCACGCCGATATAACCCGCCTGCTTCGGCGTCAGCTGCGACAGCTTCACGCC
>CAXTVB010000144.1:4013-7400 GCA_964247555.1 uncultured Sphingomonas sp.
CAGCTTCTCCAGATGCAGCGCCGCGACCTTCTCGTCGAGATGCTTCGGGAGCACGTACACTTCGTTCTTGTACTTCTCGCCGGCGGTCCACAGCTCGATCTGCGCGAGCGTCTGGTTGGTGAAGCTCGCCGACATGACGAACGAGGGATGCCCCGTCGCGCAGCCCAGGTTCACCAGGCGTCCCTTGGCCAGGATGATGATCTGCTTGCCGTCGGGGAACTTCACCAAGTCGGTGCCCGGCTTCACTTCGGTCCACGCATAGTTGCTGAGCGCGGCGATCTGGATCTCCGAATCGAAGTGACCGATGTTGCAGACGATCGACATCGGCTTCATCGCCTTCATGTGATCCGCGGTGATGACGTCGGCATTGCCCGTCGCGGTGCAGAAGATGTCGGCGCGCTTCACCGCCTCCTCCATCGTGACGACCTCGAAGCCCTCCATCGCCGCCTGCAGCGCGCAGATCGGGTCGACCTCGGTCACCATCACGCGCGCGCCGCCGTTGCGGAGCGACTGGGCGCTGCCCTTGCCGACATCGCCGAAGCCCGCAACGCAGGCGACCTTGCCCGCCAGCATGACGTCGGTCGCGCGACGGATCGCGTCGACCAACGACTCCTTGCAGCCGTAAAGGTTGTCGAACTTCGACTTGGTCACGCTGTCGTTGACGTTGATCGCGGGGAAGGGCAGCTCGCCCTTCTTGGCGATCTCGTACAGACGGTGGACGCCGGTCGTCGTCTCTTCCGACACGCCCTTCAGGTTCTTGACCGTCTCGGTCAGGTAGCCCGGATACTTCGCGACGAACGCCTTCAGCGCGCGCTGGAATTCGACCTCTTCGTCATTCTCCGGCTCGCCGAGCGTGTGCCCCGCCTCGAGCTTCGCGCCCCACAGCGCGAACATGGTGGCGTCGCCGCCATCGTCGAGGATGATGTTCGCGGTCCGGCCGTCGGTATCCGCGCCCCAGTTGAAGATGTCGCCGACATAATCCCAATAATCCGCCAGCGTCTCGCCCTTGATCGCGAACACCGGTACGCCCGTCGCGGCGATCGCGGCGGCGGCATGGTCCTGGGTCGAGAAGATGTTGCACGTCGCCCAGCGGACGTCGGCGCCGAGCGCGGTCAGCGTCTCGATCAGCACCGCGGTCTGGATCGTCATGTGCAGCGATCCGGTGATCCGCGCGCCCTTCAGCGGCTGCGACGCGCCGAATTCCTCGCGCAGCGCCATCAGGCCCGGCATCTCGGTCTCGGCGATGTTGATTTCCGCGCGACCGAAATCGGCGAGGGTGATGTCGGCGACGACGTAATCGGTCTTCGCGCGCTCGAGCGTGGTGGCCACGAGGAAGTCTCCTGAAGGCATGATCGGCGGGCCGTGTGCCCGTGCCGGAAGCCCGCCACATAGGCGTCGACGCCGTCCAGATCAAATATAAAGATGTCTTTATATGTTGCCCCCGTCACCCCGGCCTTGTGCCGGGGTCCATCGTGAAGCGAGACCAGAAGCGTGAGGATGCACGGCAGGATGGATGCCGGGACGAGCCCGGCATGACGGAGTATACAGGTCGATCCACGCTGGACGCCCCTCCCCCGCCGGGTCCACAAGGTGCGGCATGAAGGTTGTCCTCCCCGCCATCGCGCGTTCGCTCCTCGTCACCCACTTGCCAGAAGACCTAGATGTCCATTGGGTCGCGAACCGCGAAGAGGCCGTCGCCGCCATAGGCGATGCCGATATCGCGTGGGTCGACCTGCCCCCGCACGGGCTGACCACGGAGGCGGTCGCGGCGGGCGGCACGCTCAAATGGCTGTTTACCGCGATCGCTGGACTGGAGTCGCTCGATCTCGGCAAACTCGCCGGACAGGGCACGATCGTCACGAACGGCGCTGGGATCAACGCGATCGCGGTCGCCGAATATGCGGTCATGGGCGTGCTGGTCGCCGCCAAGCGGTTCGATGAGGTCGTCCGCGCGCAGGACCGCCGCGACTGGCTCGAATACGCGCCAGGCCGTATCGAACTGTTCGCGACCAGGGCGCTCATCATCGGCTACGGCTCGATCGGCCGGCTGATCGGCGAACGGCTGGCGGCGTTCGGCGTCGCGGTTACCGGCGTCACCCGCTCGGGACGCGACGGCACGCTCAAGCCCGACGAATGGCGGGCGACGCTCGGCGATTACGACTGGGTCATCCTCGCCGCTCCATCGACGGGTGCGACCAAGGCGCTGTTCGGCGAAACCGAAATGAAGGCGATGAAATCCACCGCCTGGATCGTCAATATCGCCCGCGGCGACATGATCGACGACGACGCGCTGATCGCTGCGCTCGCCGCGAAGGACATCGCCGGCGCGGTTCTCGACCCGACCGAACCCGAACCGCTTCCCGCCGATCACCCGTTGTGGAGCGCGCCGAACGCAACCATCACGATGCATCTGTCGGGCCGCAGCCAGACGAAGATGTTCCACCGCGCCGCCGACCTGTTCCTGAAGAACCTCGCCGCCTACCGCTTGGGCAAGCCCATGATAAACGTCGTGGATCTCGCGGAAGGTTACTGACAAGGAGAGCTTCGTTGCGTCCGCGGCCGTTTTCGCGCAAGGAAAACTCCTTCCTACCACCACCGGACGAACGACATGGCCGCGACCTGGGCCCCCGATAGCTGGACGCATTCCGACGCCCGCCAGCAGCCCGATTATCCCGATGCCGCTTCGCTGACGGCGGCGACGGACACGCTTTCGACCTTTCCCCCGCTCGTCTTCGCGGGCGAGGCACGCAGCCTGACGCGCGATCTGGCGGACGTGGCGGCGGGCAAGGCGTTCCTGCTGCAGGGCGGCGATTGCGCGGAGAGTTTCGCCGAGCACAACGCGAACAACATCCGCGACACGTTCCGCGTGATCCTGCAGATGGCGGTCGTCCTGACCTACGCGTCGAAGCTGCCGGTCGTGAAGCTGGGCCGGATGGCAGGCCAGTTCGCCAAGCCGCGCTCCGCGCCGACCGAGGTGATCGACGGCGTAGAGCTGCCGAGCTACCGCGGCGACAACGTCAACGATATCGCGTTCACCCCGGAATCGCGCCACCCCGACCCGCAGCGGATGGTTCGTGCCTATTCGCAGTCGGCGGCGACGCTCAACCTGCTGCGGGCGTTCGCACAGGGCGGCTATGCGAACCTCCACCAGGTCCATCGCTGGACGCATGATTTCCTGGGCTCCAGCCCCTGGGCGAAGCGCTACCGCGAGACCGCGGACCGGATCGGCGAGGCGCTGGAGTTCATGGCCGCGTGCGGGATCGACCCGGAGACCGTGCCACAGCTCGCGCAGACCAGCTTCTACACCAGCCACGAGGCGCTGCTGCTGCCGTTCGAGCGGGCGCTGACCCGCCGCGATTCGCTGACCGGCGACTGGTACGACACCTC
>CAXTVB010000145.1:0-7273 GCA_964247555.1 uncultured Sphingomonas sp.
ACGGCGGCCGGGACCCCGGTGGATATCTTTCCCGACATCCGCGTGCCCGTGATCGAGCCCGCCTCGCAATATCCGGGCCTGTCCCCCGACGACATGAGCGGGCGGATCATCACCCCGCTGGAACGCACGCTGACGACGACGGTCAACGATATCGACCATATCGAAAGCCAGTCGATGCCCGGCATCGGCATCGTGAAGGTGTATTTCCAGCCCGGCGCCGATATCCGCACCGCGACCGCGCAGGTCACGTCAGTGTCGCAGACCGTCCTGAAGCAGATGCCGCCCGGCACGACGCCGCCGCTGATCCTGAACTACAACGCGTCGACCGTACCGATCCTGCAGCTCGCGCTGTCGGGCAAGGGTTTGTCCGAGGGCAAGCTGTTCGATCTCGCGCAGAACCAGATCCGTCCCGGCCTGGTTACGGTCCCGGGTGCGGCGATCCCCTATCCGTCGGGCGGTCGCCAGCGGCAGATCCAGATCGACCTCGACCCGCAGGCGCTGCAATCAAAGGGACTGTCCGCACAAGATGTCGGCAACGCGATCGCTGCGCAGAACCAGATCAACCCCGCCGGTTTCGCGAAGATCGGCGGGTTCCAATATAATGTCCGCCTGAACAACGCCCCCGGCTCGATCGACGATCTCAACAACCTGCCGGTCAAGGTCGTCAACGGCGCGACCATCTATATGCGCGATGTGGCGCATGTCCGCGACGGCACCGCGCCGCAGACCAACGTCGTCCATGTCGACGGATCGCGCTCGGTGCTGATGACGATCCTGAAAAACGGATCGACCTCGACGCTGGCGATCGTGCAGGGAATCAAGGATGCACTGCCCAAGATCCAGGCGACCTTGCCCGACACGCTGAAGATCGTGGCGATCGGCGACCAGTCGCTGTTCGTGAAGGCGGCGGTGTCGGGCGTCATCAAGGAAGGCGCGATCGCGGCGGTGCTGACCAGCATCATGATCCTGCTGTTCCTTGGGTCGTGGCGGTCGACCGTCATCGTCGCGATATCGATCCCGCTGTCGATCCTGGCCGCGATCATCGCGCTGGCGGCGACCGGGCAGACGCTCAACATCATGACGCTGGGTGGCCTCAGCCTCGCCGTCGGCATCCTGGTCGACGATGCGACGGTGACGATCGAGAGCATCACCTATCACTTGGAACAGGGCAAACCCGTGCTGCGCGCGATCGTCGACGGCGCCGCGCAGATCGTGACGCCGGCGTTCGTGTCGCTGCTGTGCATCTGCATCGTGTTCGTGCCGATGTTCTTCCTGCCGGGCGTCGCCGGGTTCCTGTTCGTGCCGCTGGCGATGTCGGTCGTATTCTCGATGATCGCGTCGTTCATCCTGTCGCGCACCCTGGTGCCGACGATGGCGATGTACCTGATGCGCCCCCACAAGGGCGACCAGCATGCCGCGGGCACGCCGGGGTCGCGCAACCCGCTCGTCCGCTTCCAGCGCGGGTTCGAGGCGCGGTTCGAGCGGGTGCGCGCAGGGTATGGACGCTTGCTGGAGCGTGCGCTGGCGAGCGGGCGGCCGTTCCTGCTGGGTTTCCTGGGGGTCGTCGCGCTGTCGTTCCTGCTGGTGCCGTTCCTGGGGCAGAATTTCTTTCCCAACGTCGATGCCGGGCAGATCACGATGCACGTCCGCGCGCCCGTCGGCAGCCGGATCGAGGACACGTCGGCTGAGTTCGACCGGATCGCGCGGCGCATCCGTCAGATCATTCCCGCCGACCAGCTGGTTTCCGTCGTCGACAATATCGGCCTTCCGGTCAGTTCGATCAACACGACCTACAACAACTCCGGCACGATCGGCCCGCAGGACGGCGACATCCTGATCCAGCTGTCGAAGGATCACGCTCCCACCGCCTACTATGTGCGGGCGATGCGCGAGCAACTGCCGCGCGCCTTCCCGGGCGCGAGCTTCGCGTTCCTGCCCGCCGACATCACCAGCCAGATCCTGAACTTCGGCGCGCCCGCGCCGATCGATATCCAGATCAGCGGCAAGAACGCGGCGGAGAATTACGACTATGCCCGCGCCATCCTGCGGCGCGTCTCGGCGATCCCCGGCGTGGCAGACGCCCGCATCCAGCAGTCCGCGCGCTACCCCGAACTGCGCGTCGACGTCGATCGCAGCCGGATCGGGCAGTTGGGCCTGACCGAGCGCGACGTCACGACCAGCCTCGCCTCCTCGCTGGCCGGTACGCAGCAGACCGCGCCGGTCTTCTACCTGAACCCGGAGAACGGCGTATCCTATTCGGTCGTCGCGCAGACCCCGGAATACCGCGTCGGGTCGATCAGCGACCTGGCGAACATCCCCGTCACCGGATCGCTGGTCGGGGGGTCTTCGCAGGTGCTGGGCGGCGTCGGCTCGATCGTGCGCGCCAGCTCGCCAGCGGTCGTATCGCACTACAACATCCAGGGCGCGATCGATATCTACGCGACGCCCAACGGCCGGGACCTCGGTGCGGTGGCAAGCGACATCAACACGGTTCTATCGAAGCTGAAGGCGACCGCGCCCAAGGGCAGCAGCGTCGCGCTGCGCGGCCAATATGCCACGATGAACGGCGCGTTCTCGGGGCTGTTCTTCGGTCTGATCGGCGCGATCGTGCTGATCTACCTGCTGATCGTCGTGAACTTCCAGAGCTGGCTCGACCCGTTCGTCATCATCACGGCCCTGCCCGGCGCGATCGCGGGGATCGTCTGTATGCTGTTCCTGACCGGCACGACGCTGTCGGTGCCCGCGTTGACGGGGGCGATCATGTGCATGGGCGTCGCGACTGCGAATTCGATCCTGGTCGTCAGCTTCGCGCGCGAGCGGTTGGCCGAGCTGGGCGATTCGATGCAAGCGGCGCTGGAGGCGGGCGTCACCCGCTTCCGTCCCGTCCTGATGACCGCGCTCGCCATGGTCATCGGGATGCTGCCGATGGCGATGGGTCTCGGCGAGGGCGGCGAGCAGAACGCGCCGCTGGGCCGTGCGGTCATCGGCGGATTGCTGGTCGCGACGGTCGCGACGCTGCTGTTCGTCCCCGTCATCTTCAGCCGCGTCCACGCCCACGATGCCGAGAAACGCGCCCGGCGCGATATGAAACTGGAAGAAGCCCATGCCTGAACCGGAGTCCGTCCAGCCACGCGGCAATCTCGCCAAGCTGGGGATCGTCGCGGCGATCGTCGCGATCGTCCTGGTCGCGGTCGGCATCGTCTCCCGCTCGCGGTCACAGAGCGATCTGGCGACGTGGACGGCCGCGCAGTCGACGCCGATCGTGTCGGTGATCCGGCCCACGGCGGCGGGCAGCGGCGATCCGCTGACGCTGCCCGGGGCGGTACAGGCGTATAACAGTGCGCCGATCTATGCGCGGACCAACGGCTATGTCCGGCGCTGGTTCGTCGATATCGGCGATGCGGTTCGCGCCGGCCAGACGCTGGCGATCCTCGACGCGCCCGAGGTCGACCAGCAGGTCGAGGCGGCGCAGGCCGATCTGCAGACCGCGCGCGCCAACCGATCGCTCGCCGCCTCCACTGCGACGCGCTGGCGCGACCTGCTGGCGAAGGACGCGGTGTCGAAGCAGGAGACCGACGAGAAGATCGGCGACCTCGCCGCCAAGACCGCGATCGCGAACGCCGCCGCCGCGAACGTCCGCCGCCTGGGCGCGTTGCAGGGCTTCACGAAGCTCGTCGCGCCGTTCGGCGGCATCGTCACCAGCCGGTCGACGCAGATCGGCCAATTGGTCACCGCCGGATCCGCGGCGGCGTCGATGCCGCTGTTCACCGTATCGGACCTGGACCGCATCCGGATCTATGTCCGCGTCCCGCAATCCTATTCCGGGCAGATCCGCCAGGGCATGCACGCATCGGTCGTCGTCCCGGAATATCCCGGCCGCGATTTCGACGCGACGCTGACGCGCACCGCGGATGCGGTCGATCCGCAATCGGGCACCGTCCTGATCGAACTGCAACGCGCGAACGGCGACCATGCGCTCAAGCCTGGTGCCTATGCGCAGGTGAAATTCCCGCTGGGCGGCGGCACCGGCGGGGGCGTCCGCCTGCCCGCCAGCGCGCTGGTCGTAGGTACGAAGGGCACGCGCGTCGCGACCGTCGGTGCGGACGACAAGGCGGTCATGAAGACGGTCACGATCGGCCGCGACGATGGCGATACGGTCGAGATCAGCGCCGGCCTGACTGCCGCCGACCGAGTGATCGACAATCCGCCGGACTCGCTCCAGATGGGCGATCCGGTGCGGATCGCGGCTGCCGTCAAGGGACCGACACGTGCGGCGCGGTAAAGGCCACTCACGGTCGTCTGTTCTCCGTCATGCCGGGCTCGTCCCGGCATCCATAGTGCCGCGCATCCTCGCGCTTCTGGTTTCGCGACACGATGGACCCCGGGACGAGCCCGGGGTGACCGATTGGAGGACGGTCCTCCACCGCATCGTCGCCTCTACGGCAGCCGCCAGCCTCGCCGGCTGCTCGCTCGCCCCCGCCTATCATATCCCCGCGACCCCGAGTGCGGCCGCCTACAAGGAGGGCGCCGCGTGGCAGGCCGCGACGACGGACCTGCCCGCGACCGGACCATGGTGGCAGGCGTTCGGCGATCCGGTGCTGAGCGATCTGGAGGCACGGATCGAGGCGGGCAATCCCGACCTCGCCGCCGCGGTCGCGCGCTACGACGAAGCCCGCGCGGTACTGGGGCAGGCGCGCGCGGCCTATTATCCCAGCGTCGACCTCGGCGCGTCGGGCGAACGCGCTCGGGTGTCCGCGGATCGGCCGCTTTCGCCGGGCAGCGCGGCGACCTATACCGACCTGCGCGTCGGCCCTTCGCTCGCCTATGAGATCGACCTGTTCGGCCGCGTCCGCGATACCGCACGCGCCGCCGCGGCATCCGCACAGGCGAGCGACCGCGATGTCGCCGGGGTGCGTCTCGGCCTCCAGGCGACGCTGGCGGACGATTATTTCCAGATGCGCGGGCTCGATGCGCGGACCGTGCTGCTGCGTCAGACGGTGGCGGCGTTCCAGCGCGCCTATGACCTGACCGATACGCGCCACACCGGTGGCATCGCGTCGGGGATCGACGTCAGCCGCGCCGCCGCGCTGCTGTCCAGTGCGCGCGCGGAACTGTCCGCGGTGGCCGCCGAGCGCGCGGCCTTCGAACATGCGGTCGCTGCGCTGATCGGCCAGTCGCCGTCGACCTTTTCGTTGCCCGTGGTGGATGCGCAGCGCAATCCACCTGCGATCCCGGTCGGCGTGCCATCGACGCTGCTGCAGCGCCGCCCCGACATCGCCGCGGCGGAGCGCCGCGTCGCTGCCGCGAATCTGCGCATCGGCGTCGCACGCGCCGCGCAATACCCATCACTGACATTGGGCGCGGCGGGCGGGTTCGAAGCGGGCAGCAGCGCGATCCTGGGTGTGTCGAACGGATTCTGGGCGCTCGGCCCGCTATCCGCCGCATTGTCGCTGTTCGACGGCGGCGCGCGGCGCGCGCAGGTGCGGATCAGCCGTGCGCAGTATGACGAGGCGGCGTCGTCCTACCGATCCACCGTCCTCGCCGCCTTCCGCGAAGTGGAGGACGATCTGGCGCGCAGCCGCAGCCTGGCGCAACAGGAACGCGATCAGCAGGCGGCAACGCGGGCGGCGGAACGGACCCGCGACCTGGCGCTGATCCGCTACCGCGACGGCGCATCGGATTATCTGGAGGTCGTCACCGCGCAGACCGCGGCGCTGGATGCGCAGCGCGCCCTGCTGGAGGTGGAAAGCGCGCGGTTGCAGGTCGCGGTCGATACCGTGCGCGCCATTGGCGGCAGCCCGCAGTAAAAATTAGGATCAATCGGCACTACGATTGTCCATTTCGGAAAGTAATGCGCGATATCGTTCCAATATAGTCGAAGTTAACGCCTCTTATACCAGCCTGCCTTCACCAACATCGGCAAGAAGGACCGTCCGTCACGGTCATGTGGTTTCTGCCGACTTCGAAGAGGGGACAATGCCGTGTTCAGCTGGTTTTCGAAAAATGCGCCAATCCGCGTTAAATTCCGTTTTCTGTTGTGCATTTATGGGATGGTCGCGATCGCCGAAATCGCACTGACCTACATGGCAGAGAAGACTCCGCCCGCCGAGTCGCTGCTCTTCACCTATTTCAACGCAGGCTTCGCGCTTCTCACGCTGCCCGTGGCGTTTTTCAGCGGCAAGGCGATCAGCGACCCGTATGTCACGACCGTGGTTCGCACCGAGGCGTTGGCGGCGGGAGACCTTTCCAGTCCGATCCTGTTCACCGACCATAAGGATTGCGTGGGCCGGCTGACCCGCGCCCTGTCGGTGTTCCGCGACAATGCGCAGGAAGTGACTGCGGCACGCGCCGCGCAGGAGGTCCTCGTCTCGGCGCTCGGCGCGGGGCTCGGGCGGCTCGCCGACGGTGACCTGACGACGCATATCGAAGAAGCATTCCCGAACGAATACGAGCAGTTGCGCCGCGATTACAACGCGGCCGTCGACGCTCTCAGCGATGCGATGAACGCCGTCAGCCGTTCCACCACCGGCATCCGCACGGCGGCGTCGGAGATCAGCGCGGCATCGGACGACCTGGCGCATCGTACCGAGCAACAGGCGGCGAGTCTGGAAGAGACGGCGGCCTCGATGGACGAGATCACCTCCACCGTCCGCGAAACGGCGCAGGGCGCCGCCCGCGTGAAGGCCGTCGTCGGCGATGCCAAGAACGATGCCGAAGAAAGTGGCCATGTGGTCCGCCAGGCGGTGACCGCGATGGGCGGGATCGAGAAATCGAGCCAGGAGATTTCGGAGATCATCAGCGTGATCGACGGCATCGCGTTCCAGACCAACCTTTTGGCACTGAACGCCGGCGTCGAAGCCGCGCGCGCAGGCGACGCGGGCAAGGGCTTCGCGGTCGTCGCATCCGAAGTCCGCGCGTTAGCGCAGCGATCGGCCGACGCCGCGAAGGACGTGAAAGTTCGCATCCATGCCAGTTCGGAGCAGGTGGAGAACGGCGTCGAGCTGGTCGGCGAAACCGGTAAGTCGCTAGAGCGGATCGTGAAGCGGATCAACGAAATCAGCACGCTCGTTTCCGTCATCGCGACGTCCGCCGAGCAACAATCGTCCGGCCTACAACAGGTGAACACGGCGGTCGGCGAAATGGACAACGTCACGCAACAGAACGCGGCGATGGTCGAGGAATCGACCGCTGCGGCCCGCAGCCTGTCGAACGACGCCGACGAACTGGCGCGCCATATCAGCCGGTTCCGTCTCGCTGTGGAGAGGGGTCAGGC
>CAXTVB010000146.1:0-7235 GCA_964247555.1 uncultured Sphingomonas sp.
GCGAAAGCGGGGATCCCGCTTCTTCGTCCGGCGGCGAAGGCAGCGGGACCCCGGATCAAGTCCGGGGCGACGATAGGGGCGTCCGGGGTGACGAGAAGGGGGACGCAGCGCTCGCCTTCTTCGCGAAACCCCGTCCGTTTCTCCCCGGCGACTTCGTCACCACCGATGCCGGCACCGGCCTTGTCCACATGGCGCCCGATCACGGCGAGGACGATTTCGAACTCTGCAAGCAATATGGCATCGATCCCGTCTTCGCGGTCGACGGCGCGGGGATGTACCGGGCGGACTGGGCGTGGCTCGGCGGCCAGGGGAGCGTCATCAACAAGAAGTTCGTCGCCGCCGATGGTCCGATCTGCGCGGACCTGCGCGCGGCGGGGGCGTTGCTGGCGGCGAGCGACGACTATGCGCACAGCTATCCGCATTCGTGGCGGTCGAAGGCGAAGGTGATTTTTCGGGCGACGCCGCAATGGTTTATTCCGATGGACCGGAGCGCGACCAGCGACCTGCCGGGGGCAGGGCGCAGCGCGGAGGTCGGCTCGCGAAGCGAGGCGTCGGGCGATGTTGCTCCCCTCCCGCTTGCGGGAGGGGCCGGGGGTGGGCGCTCGCTCTCGACCGGATCGCACGTCGATGGCGAGCGCCCACCCCCCAGCCCCAGCGTTGGGTCGACGGTGCCCCCGGCACCGTCTGAACAGCGTGGGACGCTGTTCACCCAACGCTCGCTCGCGGGAGGGGGAGCGGATAACGGTGCCACCCTGCGCGAGATCGCCCTCGACGCCATCGCCGCGACCCGCTGGGTCCCCGCGCGGGCGGAGAACCGCATCACCGCGATGGTCGCCGGGCGGCCCGATTGGGTCATCAGCCGCCAGCGCGCGTGGGGGGTGCCGATCGCGCTCTACGTGAACCGTGCGACGGGGCAGTATCTGAACGACCCGGCGGTCAACGCGCGCATCGTTGCTGCGTTCGAGGAACACGGCGCGGACGCCTGGTATGCCGACGATCACCAGGCGCTGCTCGGCCCGGACTATGCGCTGGCCGACTACGAACCCGTGAAAGACATCCTCGACGTCTGGTTCGACTCCGGTTGCACCCATGTCTTCACCGTCGAACAACGCTACGGCCCCGACACCCGCGCGAACCTGTATGTCGAGGGATCGGACCAGCATCGCGGCTGGTTCCAGTCCTCGCTGCTCGAAAGCTGCGGCACGCGCGGGCGCGCGCCGTACGACGCCGTCCTGACCCACGGCTTCGCGCTCGACGGGCAGGGGCGCAAGATGTCGAAGTCGCTCGGCAATGTCGTCGATCCGCTGAAGATCATCGGCGAGAGCGGCGCGGACATCCTGCGGATGTGGGTCGCGTCGACCGATTATTTCGACGATGTGAAGATCGGCAAAGAGGTCCTCGCCACCGCATCCGACGCGTATCGCAAGCTGCGCAACACCTTCCGCTACCTGCTCGGCGCGCTCGACGGGTATGACGACGCGGAGAAGGTGCCGGTCGCCGAGATGCCCGAGTTGGAGCGCTACATCCTCCACCGGCTGGCGATGCTCGACACCGAATTGCGCGAGGCGGTCGGCGGCTATGAGTTCAATCGCTACACTCGCCTGCTCACCGATTTCGCGCAGGACGACCTGTCGGCGTTCTTCTTCGATATCCGCAAGGACTCGCTGTATTGCGACGCGCCCGGCGATCCGAAGCGGCGCGCGTATCGGACGGTGCTCGACATCCTCTACCACGCGCTGGTCCGCTATGCCGCGCCGGTGCTGTGCTTCACCGCGGAGGAGGTCTGGCAGGCGCGCTTCCCGAGCGAGGACGGGTCGGTGCATTTCCTGGAATGGCCGGTGTTGCCCGACGTCGCGGACGGTTCGGCGCTCGGTGCGATCTGGACCGAGGTGCGGCGATTGCGCGTACAGGTGACCGAGGCGATCGAGCCGTTGCGTCGGGAGAAGACGGTGCGGTCGAGCCTGGAGGCGGCGGTCGCCGTTCCTGCCCTGCCGCTATCGGCGGATGCCCTGACCGAGGCGTTCATCGTCGCATCGGTAGCCAGCGGCGATACGATCACCGTCGAACGCACCGACTACCACAAATGCGGCCGCTGCTGGCGTCTCCTCCCCGAGGTCACCGAGGACGGCACGCTCTGCGCGCGCTGCGAAAGCGTGGTCGCGCATGCGTAGCGTCAACGGCTTCGCCACTGCCGCCGCCGTCTTCGTCGCCGACCAGGCGATCAAGCTGACCGTCACCGGCCCGCTTCATATCGACATGCTCGGCGCGGTCCGCCACCTGACGCCGTTCTTCGCGCTGCGCTTCGTGCCCAATGTCGGCGTGTCGCTCGGGCTGTTGCCCGCAGACGGCAGCGTCACGCGCTGGGCGCTGGTCGCGATGACCGGCGCGATCGCGCTCGGCGTCGCCATCTGGATGACGCGCGAGACCAGTCGGCACGACCGGATCGCGCTCGGCTTCGTGCTGGGCGGCGCGTTCGGCAATATCGTCGACCGGGTGCGGCTGGGCTATGTGATCGACTATGCCGATCTGCATATCGGCAAATGGCGTCCCTTTTTGGTCTTCAATGTCGCGGACGCGGCGATTACGGTAGGGGTGCTCGTGCTGCTCGTCCGTGCGCTGCTGGTGCGTCAGCCCAAGCCTGTTTCTGTGGAGAATCCCAATGCGTAACCTGGTATCGATCGCCGCAGGGCTTGGCGTGATCGTCTTGCTGTCGGGCTGTGCCCACCGCAAGGGCTATGACCGGCAGCGTCCCGACGAATTCGCGGTCGCCCGCCAGGCGCCGCTGGTGATCCCGCCCGATTTCTCGCTCGTACCGCCCGCCCCCGGCGCGATCCGGCCGCAGGATCAGGGCGTCGGCCAGACGCAGGCGCTCGACGCGCTGTTCGGCGGCACCGCGCCGCGCAGCCCGGCGGAAAGTGCGACGATCGATGCGGCGGGTGGCGATTCGAGCGATCCCGGCGTGCGGTCCAGCGTCGGCGATCCGAAGACCAACGTGGTCGACAAGGGGTCGACGACTCGCGACATCGTCGCCGCGCCACAGGGCGACGGTCAGGACGCGCGGGCCTCTACGCCGAAGTGATGGGATAGGGGGCCATCCCCCAATCGTTCGCCCGAACGTGTCGAAGGGCACGCCCCGCTATGGTCGGCAGGCTTGGGCGGATGGGGTCTGGGAGCGAGGGGGCGGCGGATCGCTCCGCCGCCCCCCGTACGGATCAGAACGCCACGCCGACATAGCCCAGCACGGTCGACCCGCGACCAAGCTTGCGGGCGAAACCGCCCTGTTCGGTGATGTCGGTATCCAGATACGTCACGCCGACCTTCAGCGGTCCGCCGACGGCTTCCGCATTCACCGACCAGTCCCAGTATTTGTCGTCGGCCGGGTTAAGATCGGCGATGCCCAGCGAACCCTTGGTATGGCCCAGATGGCCCTTGAGCGTCACCGGCGTCTTCGGGATCGCCAGCGAAGCCTCGCCGTACAGGTACAGATTGTCGTCGCTGCCCGACGTGAAGTCGAGCCCGGACTGCCCGCCCCAGGCATAGTTGCCGCCGACCTTCGCCGCGACCGGTCCGAGCGTGTAGCTGACCGAGCCATAGGGTTCGAAGAAGTCGGTGTTCTGGCCCTTCAGCCCGCCCGGATAGTAATAATACAGCACGCCCGCATCGACGCCGATGCCCTTGAACGTCTTGGTGTAGCCGCCGTACAGATCGACCTCCGCACCGCCATAGCCGCGCAGCAGCGGCGTCTTGCCGCTACCGTCGATCTCCGACATCCAGGTGCCGATGTAGAAGCCCTGTTTGGTGTTCAGGTTCAGCGTCGTCTGCAACGCCGGATCGCCGTCGGTCTGGGTCAGGCCGCGGAACCGATAATCGGAGATCAGCGTGACGCCGCCGGTCAGCTTGAATTCGGGCGGCGGCGCGGTCTGGTCCTGCGCGACGGCAGGGGCGGCGCCGGCGAGCATCAGGCCGGCCAGAAAGAGGGTGGAGCAGCGCATCGGTTTCCCCTTAGGAATTGGAATCGATGTCCCCGCCTGCACATCGGGTTGCCGTGTCTGTATGGGATCGACCCCGATGCACGTCATTCACCGATAGGCGATTGCGTGCCGTATGGTTCTTATCGATACAAGTGCAATCGTGCGCGCGGCCCCCGTTTCGGGTTCCGGTTGTTGCGCGGAAGTAACAGTTCTGTCATCGCGCGGCGCGGAATGCGGCCAGCCCCCGGTCGAGATCGGCGATGAGATCGGCCGGATCCTCCAGCCCGATCTGCAACCGGACGAGCAATCCGGGATGGCGCGGACGGGTGCGGCCGGCCGGCGGGTTGGCGGGGATCGCCAGGCTTTCGAAGCCGCCCCAGCTGAACCCGATCCCGAAATGCGCGAGCGTATCGATGAACGCCGCGCGCGCCGCCTCGCCGCCGCCGTCGAGGACGATCGAGAACAGGCCGGACGACCCCTTGAAATCGCGGACGAAGAATGCGTGGCCGGGGCAATCGGGCAGGGCGGGGTGGAGGACCGCGGCGATGCCGTCCTGGTCCTTCAGCCAATGCGCGATCGTCAGCGCGCTCGACTGGTGCTGCGCCAGCCGCACCGCCATCGTGCGCAGGCCGCGGCTGCCGAGCCAGCAATCGTCCGCGCTCGCGACTTGTCCCAATTGGTGGCTGGTATCGCGCAAGCGTTCGAAATGACCCGGCCCTGCGGTGACCGAGCCGAGCATGACGTCGGAATGGCCAACCACATATTTGGTGCACGCCATCATCGTCAGGTCGATGCCGTGTGCGATCGCGGAGAAGAACAGGGGCGTCGCCCAGGTATTGTCGAGGATCGTCGTGACGCCCCGTGCCTTCGCCGCCGCGACGATCGCGGGAATGTCCTGCACCTCGAAGGTCAGGCTGCCGGGGCTTTCCACCAGGATCGCGCGGGTGCGATCGCCGATCAGGTCGGCGATGCCCGCCCCGATCATGGGATCGTAATAGCGCGTCGTGATCCCGAAGCGTTTCAGCAGCTTGTCGGCGATCCCACGGGTCGGATCATAGGCGCTGTCGACCAGCAGCAGTTCGTCCCCCTGCGACAGCACCGACAGCAACGCCGCGGCCAGCGCGGCGACGCCGGAAGGGTAGAGGAACGTCCCCTCCGCCCCCGGTTCCAGCGTGGTCAGCGCGTCGGCGAGGCTCCACTGCGTCGGCGTCCCGCGCCGGCCGTAATAGAGGCGGTGGTGGCTGTCGCCATGCCCGTTGGCCCGAAGGTCCTGGACCGAATCGTACAGGATCGTCGACGCCCGCCACACCGGCGTGTTGACGATCCCCTGCGTCCATTCGGGCCGGCGTCCGGCGGTGACGACGCGGGTCGCATCGCCGAGCGGCTTGTCGTGAGGGTCATCGGTCATGCCGCGACCATAAGGCGTGGGCGGGATAGCTCAACTCCGTTCCCCCGCGAAAGCGGGGGCCAGGGGCCACGGGACGTGTCGCCCGTAGCCCTGGGCTCCTGCGTTCGCAGGAGAACGGTTAGGCGCCCATCGCCTTCGGAGTCGATGGATCCGCCCCCCATTCGGACCAGCTGCCGTCGTAAACCGCGGCGTCGATCCCCAGCAGATGCGCGCCGAACGCCAGGACGGAGGCGGTGATGCCCGATCCGCAGGTCGTCACGATCGGCTTCGACAGATCGACCCCAGCATCCTCGAACGCCGCCTTCAGCGCATCGCCCTGCTTCCAGGTGCCGTCGTCGTTGAACAAGGCGGTGAAATACAGGTTCTTCGACCCCGGGATGTGCCCCGGTTCGACGCCCGCCCGCGGATCGGCCTCCTCGCCGGTGAAGCGCGCAGGGCTGCGCGCGTCGACGACCTGTTCGGCATGGCTGTCGAGGTTCGCCTTCATCTGGTCGAGCGTCCGCACGCCCTTGTCGTCCGCCCATACGGTGAAGTGGCGGTGGCGCAGCTGGCGCCGGCCCCCTTGCGTCTCGCGCCCTTCCGCCTGCCACTTGGCGAACCCGCCATCGAGGATCGCGACGTCGTGCGCGCCGAAGGTCCGAAGCATGAACCACGCCCGCGCCGACGTCCGGTGCGGCGAGTTGTCGTACAGCACGATGCGGCTGCCGTCGCCGAGCCCCAATGTCTGCATCCGGCTGGCGAATTTCTCCGCGCTGGGCAACGTGTTGGGCAGGGTGGCGTCGGTATCGGCCAGCTCCTTCAGGTCCAGGAACACCGCGCCCGGGATATGCGCCGCCTCGTAATCGGCGCCGGCGTCGCCCTCGATCATCATCGCGTCGAGGATCCGCAGATCGTTCGTGCCAATCTGGCCCTCGAGCCACTGTGTCGTCACCAACGCGTCCATATCCGTCTCCTTACGGATGCCGTCCTAGTCGGCACCGTCCGCGCCGTCGAGGGATGCCAGATACGTCGCCGCCTGCGCGCGCGTCGCGTCGCGGTCGGCGGCCTTCATCCGTGCCCAGTTGCGGTACGGCATCGCGAGACGCGGATTGCGGCCCAGCTTGTCCTCGTTGCGAACGAGGAAATCCCAGTACAGCGCGTTGAACGGGCAGGCATTCTCGCCGACGCGCTTCTTCACGTCGTATCGGCAGTGCCGGCAATAATCGGACATGCGGTCGATATACGCGCCCGACGCCGCATAAGGCTTCGACCCGAGCAGCCCGCCATCGGCGAACTGGCTCATGCCCAGCGTGTTGGGCAGCTCGACCCATTCATAGGCGTCGGCGTAGACCTCCAGATACCATTCGTGCACCTGCTTGGGACGCGCGCCGATCAGCAGCGCGTAGTTGCCCGTCACCATCAAGCGCTGGATGTGATGCGCATAGGCGTGAGTCAGCGTCTGGCCGATCGCCTGCGCCAGGCAATGCATGTCGGTTTCGCCGGTCCAGTAGAAGCCGGGCAGGTCCCGCGTCGCGTTCAGGAAGTTGCGGTCGACATAGCCGGGTCCTTCGCGCCAATAGATGCCGCGCATATATTCGCGCCAGCCGATGATCTGGCGCACGAAGCCCTCGACGGCGTTGATCGGCGCCTTGCCCGTGTCGTACCGCGCCGCCGCCTGCCGGCACAGTTCCAGCGGATCGAGCAAGCCGGCGTTGATGTAGGGCGACAGGATCGAGTGCCACAGATATGGCTCGCCGGTCAGCATCGCATCCTGGTAATCGCCGAACCGGGGCAGTGCGTGGTCCAGGAAATGCCGCTGCTGCCGCATCGCGTCGGCCTCGGTCACCGCGAAGTCGAACCCGTCCAGTGTCCCCGGA
>CAXTVB010000147.1:0-7131 GCA_964247555.1 uncultured Sphingomonas sp.
GATCAGCAACGTCCCGGTGCCGCAATCGGTATCGACGATCCGTACGCTGCGGCGGCGCGCCGCACGAAGCGTGGTCAGCGCGGCCGCGACGGCGGGCCAGCGCTTGTCGCGGCAGCGCAGACGCCGCTTGCCGGCACTAATCTGGCGCAAGCGGACCGTCGGCAATACCGGCCCTGTGATGGTGTGTTCGGCGATATGGGTCATGACGGGTGCTGTCCCGAAGATGTCGAGGAAGGGCGGATCATGCGGCTTCGCGGTAACGCCACGCCGTTTCCCAAGGCTCGAAGGGCGCGAACGAAATGATCGGGACGAGCGCGTCCACCGCCACGACGATCGTGGCACCCGGGATCGCATGGCGCTCACTGCGGGCGAACGCCATCGCGGCGGCGAACGAAACGAAACGTCCCCCCAGCGTCCCTCCGCTATCCTGTACCAACCAATGACCGGCGGTATCCTGCCCCACGTCAAGTGTGCAGGCGCGTTGGTCGGGCTCCGGATCGGTCGACGACATTGGTAGATACTCCATACCGGTTGTGAGTGGAAAAGCGGCGACGCCTCGCGCGGTCGATGGTGTTGACGGCGATGCGCCCGGAAGGTCAGCCGTCCGCGATGTCGGATCCTGCGCTGGACGTCGCGCAGTCGTTACGGCCAGGCGTGATGCCGACGTGCTTCAACGACAGCCCCCCGACGATCCTAGGTCGTGCTTGGACTTGGTACGCGGGGTTGCCCGATCGCGACGCTTGGCGCGGAACCAGCACCCCAGAAGGTACAGATCGAGCCCCACCAGCGCGACGATGATCGCTGCAAGCGAGAATACCGCCTCGATGGTCATATGATCGCACGATGACCACCGGCGTCCCACGGGCTTCGACGATACGGGCTCGACCTCTGCCCGGCGGAATATCTTGCGAATGCCGCGGTCATCGCGTCGTCGGAGCCGACGAGGAATTGGCCAAGCAGCGGGTGTTCCTTTTCCGCGGGACCACAGCGCCAGATGATCCATCTTGCGGAGAGTTTCACTGGATCGAAAATATGCGTGCCCAGCGTTAGAAGGATGCCGCCGACGCTGAAGCAGAGCATCGCGATTTCAGCGATGATCAATTGGGCGAACGTCGGATCCTGATGATGGCGCAGCGCTGCGGCGCGAAAAAGCCAGCGTGTCAACATCATGCAACACCCCAACAGGACCGATCCTGTCATCCTGAGCGGACGATCTATCGTCCGTCGTCTACGAGGGTACACTGCGCCGCACTCCACGATTGCGGCTGTTCATCTATTGAAACGCGTATAGGCTTTCGAGATCGAAAGCCGGGCGGCGCCATAGTAATTGCATAGCGTGCGGTCCTATCGGACTTAGGACACACGCAGAGTCAGGTCGCATCGGTCTGACAGCGTCGTCGGTTGCGCTTCTCAGACCGGACCATTGGCGCGCGGCTGCCCGAAATCGGGCGTGCCGTCGGGGCGATAGGCGATCGGCTGGATCCGGGTGTGACGGTTGGGATCGAACAACGGATCCCCTATGATCTTGTCGTAATCGCGCGCATGGTAGACCAGCATATCGCGGCCATGTTCGTCGACCGTGAAACTATTATGCCCAGGGCCGTAGATATGGTGCTCGGGTGAGGTCGCGAACACCGGCTGTTGCGATTTTGTCCAGTTCGCGGCGTCCATCAGATTTTTCGTCGCATCCGCGGTCAGCATTCCCATGCAATAGCGCGAGTCCGTTGCGCTAGCGGAATAGGTCAGGAACACGCGCCCGTGACGCTCCAGGAACGCGGGCGCTTCGTTGACCTTGAAGCCGCGGATCTCCCAAGGCAGCGTCGGCACCGATAGCCGCACCGGCTTCGCCGCAAAGGTGAGCGCGGTCGCGAGCGGTGCGAGATAGATGTTCGAATTCGTGTCGATCCCGGGCTCGCGCTGCGCCCATGACAGGTAACGCTGGCCACGATGGATGAAGCTGGTGGAGTCGAGCGTGAAGCTGTCCCATGGCGTCTGAAGCTGACCGAGCACCGACCAGTTCCCCGTCATCGGGTCCGGCCCATCGCATGTGATCGCATAGGTACGAATCCGGAAGACGTCCTCGCCGCCGCCGCTGGGACCGGCTGCGAAATACATGGTCCAGCGGCCATCGACGCGGTGCATCTCCGGCGCCCAGATGAAGCCCGACATCGGACCGCTCGGCAAGTGCCGCCACAGCACGCGCTCTTGCGCGGTGGAGAGTCCGACGAGCGTCTTCGATCGGCGAAGGACCAGCCGGTCATATTCGGGCACCGATCCGGTCATGTAGTAGAAACCGTCGGCGTTGCGGAAGATCTGGGCATCCGCTCGATTGCGCACCAAGGGATTGGCCAGGATCGCCGGGGCGGGCCTTGCGAACACGCGTCCCGCCAGCGGGGTCGCGGCGGCGCCGGCGAGAATCGTGCGGCGGGTGATCGTCATGGCAGGTCCTTATATGGGGTCACAGCCGCGCCACCGGCCAGCCGTCCGCGGTCCAGGCGAGCGGCGCGATGCGGAGCGTCGGCACGCCGCCATGCTGCGCGTCGTAGGCGTGATAGGCGAGGAATGCGTGATCGCCGACGCGCAGGACCGACGCCCCGCCCGGCCCGCGCCAGCGCCCGCTTTTGTCGAGCTGGCCATGCAGGACGATCTGGCCGAACCCTTTGCTCAGCGGCTTGCCGTCATGGTCGAGATAGGGCCCGGTCACGTCCTTCGACCGGCCGACGATCTCGTAATAGGTGCTCGCCGCGCCGCGACAGCAGAAGTCGTAGGAGGCGAAAAGATAGTAGAAGCCGTCATGTTCGAGCAACGCCGATGCTTCAACCGCGCCGGGATTGGCGCGCTGCGCGAGCGGATAGATCGTCTTGTCCTCGCTGGAAGGCTTGCCCGTCGCGGGATCGAGCCGGATCATCTTCAGGCCGGTCCAGAAGCTTCCGAACGCCAGCCACTGCTTGCCGTCGCGGTCGGTGAAGGCATTGGGATCGATCGCGTTGAAATCGTCCTTGGCGTGGCTCACGATCACGGGCCCCTGGTCGGTCCACCCATAACCGGGGGCCGCCGGATCGAGCGTCGGCGAAGTCGCAAGCCCGATCGCCGAATGATTGCTGCCGAATGTCGAGACGGCGTAATACAGCCTGTATTGGCCGTTGGAGACGCTCACATCGGGTGCCCATATCCCTTTCGCGCCCGATATTTCATGCGTGGCCCATGCAGGAATTGCCGGCAGCGCGCTGCCGACCCGCTGCCAGGTAAGGAGGTCGGCCGATTTGCGGATCGCGATCATGCCCGACCGCTCGGGTTGGCTCGTGGTCGAGAAAACGTAGAATTCGTGACCGTCGCTGACGATGGCGGGATCGTGAACCGGGGTCAGGTCGCCGCTCAGGCGGTCGTTCACCGACTTGCCGCCGGCGGACGGTGCCTGAGCGACGCTCGCCGCCAAAGGCAGCAGGAGCGCTACCAGCGAAGAAAAGAATACGCCTTTCATCATCTGCTACGCTCCCGCCTCCCGATCAGAATTTGAACCGTACGCCGCCGCCGAAGGTTCGATCATATTGCCGCGTATCGCGTGGCTCGTAGGTCGTCGTCCCGAAATTGTCGTGATAGGTTTCGTCGAGCAAATTGGTCGCATCGACCGTCAGCGTGATGTGGTCGTTCAAGGCATAGCTTGCCGAGAAATCCAGGAACGCCACCGGCTTGACGACGATCCTGCCGCCCGCGACCGCATCCGAATAGCTGTCGGTGTAACTGCTGCGCCAATTATAGGCGAGGCGCATCGAGATACCGTATTTCTCGTAGATCCCGACGAGATTGTACGAATATTCCGACAGGGGGGCGATGGCCTGCATCGTGCCGGGGTGGAGCGGATCGGAGACCTTACCGTCGGAATAGGTGCCGCTGACTTGCGCCCCCAAACCGCTGAGCGCGCCGGGCAGGAAATCGTAGAATTGCGTATAGGCCGCCTCGACCCCCTTGAGCGATCCCTTGTCGGTGTTGCGCGGGCGCGTCACGAGGAAGGTCTGCAAGGTGCCATTCGACGCCGTTTGCAGTTCGTTCGCGGCGTAGCTCTGGATGTACCCGTTCAGATCCTTGTGGAAACCCGCGACCGTCAGCGATCCGGTCTTCGAGAAATACCATTCGACCGTCGCATCGTAATTGGTCGACTTGACGTTGCGCAGATTGGCATTGCCGCCGCCGCCGGTGCCGTATGTGGCACTCGTCCCCGTCGCCCCGTTCTGACTAAGGCTGATCGCCGGATCGAGGCTGGCGAATTGCGGACGAAGGATCGCTTTGCCCGCGACGAAGCGGACGACGACATTGTCCAGCGGATGCGCCTTCAGCGATATGCTTGGCAGCAGATTGCTCTCGTTGCGCCGGCTGGTGATCGGCGTGACCAGCGTGAAGGGTGCCGTGGCCGGCGTAGCGCCATTTGCTGGCGTGCCGGCGACGTTCGTCACTTGGATCGCGTTCAGATTGGTGACGGTGTTGACGTAGCGGGCGCCCAACGTGCCGTCGATCGGTATGCCGCCCACGGTGAAGGCGAAGGCCGCCTGGCCGTAATAGGCGAAGACCTTCTCCTGCAGCGAGAAGGTCTGGGTGGGATCAAACGCCGGGTCGCCGGTCGGACGTCCGGCCAGGGTCCGCAGCGTGTCGATGTTGTTCCTGATCCAATCGGTGGCGGGAAGCGCGAAGCCGTTCACGCCAAGCTTGCCGTCGAGAATGTCGTCGGGCGCGTTGGTGGCCGATCCCGGATAGTTGGTCAGCGGAACGAACGCGATCGGATACCCTTGAGGATTGGTCGCGGCCGACGCCCCCGACCGATCGGCATAGCGTGCGCCGATCTTGAAATTCTTCAGGAAGCCGCCGTCGAACGTGTAGAGAAGGTCGACATGCTCGGCATATTGCTTGCTGGTCGCGACGCTGCGATTGTCGAACAAAGTCAGGAAATTCAAATTGCTGCGATTGGTGAAATCATAGCCGTTGAAGTTCACGTTCGGCGTGCCGTTCACGTCGAAATTATAGTCGATCTGCGGTACGACATAGGCGGAATCGGCGACATATTGCTGCGTTGTGACCCGGCTGTCGTTATAGGTGAACTCACCGGAAATGAGCGCGCGACCGGTCGTCCACTTGCTCCCGATATTGGCCTGATAGCCATCGGTTTTCTGGTGGAAGGTCTGCTTGCTCGCGATCGTGAAGTCGTTGATTGTCATGATCGTGCGAGCGACATTGAGCTCGCGGGTATCGGTCGCGTTCTGCGAACCCGGCTGGAGCGAGTCGACCGTCACGATGCCCGATTTGGGCAAGCCGACGAAATAGTCGACGTCGTAATCTTCGCGGTACCCCGTGTAGACGCCGTCGGCGTAGAATTCGAGATTGGGTGCCGGACGCCATTGCAGCGACACGTTGCCCGACGGGCGCGTACGGTTGCCGTCGCGCACGAGGCCGCCGACGGTATCGGGTATCAGCGTGTTGTCGGTCGGCGGGAGGAGCGGATTGAACCCGAAATTGAAGCCGGTCTGATCCTCGTATTTGCGGTTGTTGTACGATCCGCCGATCAGGATGCCGATCTCGCCGATGCCGGTCTGCCAACGATCGCTGACGAGAGCGCTACCGATATAGCTGCCCTTCTTGCGCTGATCCGAATAAATACCCCGCGCGCCGCCGGCGATCTGAAGGCCGTCGAAGTCGAACGGGCGGCGCAGCCGGATATCGATCGTGCCCGACACGCTGCCCTCGATCTGCTCGGGCAGGTTCGTCTTGTAGACGTCGATGCCCGCGACGAGTTCGGCGGGGATATCCTGCAGCGCGACGCCGCGGCTGGTGCCGGTGAACGTCTCCCGTCCGTTGATCAGCGTTTCGATATCGGGAAGCCCACGGACCAACACCGTCCCGACCTCGCCCGCCCCGCGCGACACTTGGATCCCGGTCACCCGCTGCAGGGCGTCGGAAACAGTGTTGTCGGGCAGTTTGCCGATATCTTCGGCCACGATCGAATCGACCACTTGGGTTGCGTTGCGCTTGATCGACTGTGCACCGGCGAGGCTCGCACGGACGCCGGTAACGACGATGTCCGCGTTCGTGTCGCCCTCCGCCCCGGCTTGGGCTGCCCCCTGCGCCTGCGACTGCGCCGCGGCCTCCGCCTGCGGTGCCGCGGCCGGCGACGAAATGGGTGATTGGCGGTCCTGCGCGCAAGCGGTGCCGCCGAGTCCCAACGCTACGACCCCGACCGTAGCCATCAGCGATGCGTGTACAGCGCGTTTGCGCATAATCCCTCTCCCCATCAATGTGAGCGACACTCGCGGTGCCGATCTTGCCCGATGCTTTATGTCGGAGTTAATCGCCTGGAAAGCGGTTTTTGACGCTTTTTGGATTCTTCCGCATCGGGCCGATCGACGGCGGGCTTGTGGTCGTCCCAGGAGCCAGCGGAAAAGCACCTGCGCCGTCGTGGTGCGAAGCCGATCGACTTGTCCGAGTATCCGAGGTGCTGTCCTACGACAGCGAAGCGTTTTCCACACGGTACAGAGCGTGCTTGGAGCGCAAAGCGCCTGGCTCGCGAGCTCAAACGCTAGCGATATCCGGCGAAAGCCCGGCATCGCGCCTACCCGCTGCCGACGGATGTCGTCCGCGAACAAAAATCCCGGAACTCGCTCGGCTTCCGGCGATTCAGTCTTTCGAGCAGGAGACCGAACATGGCAGACGATAAAACGAAGATCGGCGGGTCCGATCGAGCAAAGGTTGCCGGCAACGAAGACTATGAGGTCGGCTATTTCGCCGAAAGGCACGGAATCAGCCGCGAGCAAGCGCGGGCGCTGATCGAGCGCCATGGTAACGACCGTGCGACGCTGGATGCCGCCGCACAGAAGCTGACAGCCTAATAGCGACACCGACCCGCTGGTCGAGGCCGGGCGTTTTCAGCGCTCGCCCATTTGCGTTCACTTCTACCGCATATCCAACGGGAACGGATATCATGAATATCAAACTGAAGCCGCTTGCCGAGCAGGTAATGGTCATCACCGGCGCAAGCTCCGGCATCGGGCTGGTGACCGCCAAGTCGGCCGCATCGCAAGGCGCCAAGGTCATGCTGGTTGCCCGGAACGAACGCTCCCTTTCCGACGCGGTCGATCAGATCAGGGC
>CAXTVB010000148.1:0-7088 GCA_964247555.1 uncultured Sphingomonas sp.
TGTGGCGCGAGACGCTGGCGATGCTGATCCTGACGATTGCGGGCGCGGTCGCCGGCTATCTGCTGGTGCGCGGCAATCCCGCCTGGTTCTACGGCATCATCCCCGACGCGATGGCGGGGGGCCGGGATCCGACTGCCACCGCGGCGACGCTGCGCGCGACGCTTTATGGCGCTGGACCGAATGGCGCGAATGAAGGCGCGCTCGCCGTGTTCGCGACCTTCCTGTTCACGCATAATGCGCAGATTGCAATCTTCGCCTTCGCGCTCGGCCTCGTGCTGGCGATCCCGACGGTCCTGTTGATCCTCTATAACGGATTGATGTTGGGCGCGATCCTGGCGGTTTTCGTGTCGAAAGGGCTGGGCGTGCCGTTCACCGGCTGGCTCGTCATCCACGGCACGACCGAATTGTTCGCGGTGATCCTGGCCGGCGCGGCGGGCCTCAAGATCGGCGTCGCGGTGGCGTTTCCCGGTCGGCGCGCGCGGGGCGACGCGGCGGTGGAGGCGGGACGGACCGGCGCGACGGTCATGGCCGGCGCGGTGGCGATGCTCGCGGTCGCCGGACTGCTGGAGGGGATCGGACGCCAGACGGTCCAGAACGATGGCCTGCGTTTCCTGACGGGCATTGCGATGCTCGTCGGCTGGCTTGCCTATTTCTACCTCCCCCGCCGCCGGGAAACGACGCATGACTAAGCCGGCGCGCACGATGCGCCGGCCGTTCGTCACGCCGGAGGGCGTCGATCTCGGCCTGGACCTCGCGAGCGCGGGCACGCGAGCCGCCGCGTTCCTGATCGACTTCACCGCCGTCATCCTCATCCTGATCGCCACAGCCCTCGCGATCGCGAAGACCATGTCCGCCGCGCGCAGCGACGCGCTCGTCATCCTCTGGCTGCTTGGCGCCTTCGCGCTGCGCAACGGCTGGTTCATCCTGTTCGAGACGGGCGGCCGCGGTGCCACGCCGGGCAAGCGGGTGCTGGGCATCCGCGTCGTCGCGCAGGATGGCGCCCGGCTGACCGGCGGCGCGGTCATCGCGCGCAACGCCATGCGCGAGGTCGAGATATTCCTGCCGCTGACCTTTCTCGGTTTCCAGGCGGCGGACGGGACGGCGGACGCGTTCCTCGCCATCTTCGCGCTCGCCTGGTCGGGCATCTTCCTGTTCTTCCCGTTGTTCAACCGCGACCGGTTGCGCATGGGCGACATCGTGGCGGGCACATGGGTGGTCCGCGCCGTCGGCACCACGCTAGGCAGCGACCTCGGCGCAACGCGCGCGCACAGGACCTTCAGCGAGGCCGCGTTGGACCTGTACGGCGAATATGAACTCCAGATGCTGGAGGACGTCCTGCGCACCGCACGCCCGGACGCCGTCGCGACGGTCGCCGCCACGATCCGGGCAAAGGCGCAGATCGCGCCAGACGGCGACGATATCGGATTCCTGCGCGAATATTATGCCGCCCTATGCGCGCGGCTGGAGCGGCGAATGGCGGTGGGACGACGACGCGCGGACAAATGCGCCGGGCGGTGAAGGGGGCGGCTTTCGCGTCAGACGTCGTAGCCAAGCGCGAGAAGGCGGTCGCGCAAGGGCTGGAGCTGATCGGCATATCGCTTCCACGCACCGATACCTTCGGCGTTGATCGGCTTTCGGACTTGCAGGGCGCTGGCCGTCGTCACCGCGCCCTTCGATTCGTGGGGGCGCAGGCAATCTTCCTGGAAGGGAAGACCGCAGCGGTCGAGGAGGCGGCGGATCTCCGTCTCCGGATCGGCGATCAGCGCCTCGAGCGAAACCTCGACGAGGCCGTCGCCAAGGACCGTCTTCCAATGCCCGATCAGGCCGCGGAAATTGTGGTAATGCGCGGCCAGGTCTTCCATCGTGTAGGACCAACCATGCGCACCGGGCGCGAAGGCGCGCTTGTAGGCGCCGAACAGGGCGTCCATCGGATTGCGGTCGAGCACGATCACGATCGCGTCGGGAAACGCGCGGCGGATCAGGCCGGCATATTCAAAATTGTCGGGCCGCTTGTCGATCGTATAATCGCTACCGTCATGATGATAGGATGTATGCACCGTATAGTCGGCTGCGATCGCCAACGGATCGGCGGCTTGGGCGGCGGCGATGATGGCTGGACTGATGATCCCTGGCGACTTGGGCGTTGAGACCCGCCGGGTCGCGATCGGGAAATTATTGACTTCTCCGATCGTCTGCACCCGATCATGCGATGTAAGAATACGCTCGACAAGCGTGGTTCCCGAACGTGGTAACCCGACGATGAAAATGCGCTTCGGTCCAGTTCGCTGTCGCATATCCGGGCTGCCTGAGTGCCCTGTGGGGTAGGCCATCTTCCAGGCGTCGAACCTTCGTCGTTCCTCCGCGGCGTTCCATGTTTCCATCGCCCGCCCGACACGGGCCGCATGTTGAAGGCAGTCCCAGGCCGCGTCGGTGTTGCCCGTATCGTCATATTCCTTGAACAGCGCATAGCCGATATGCGCGGCCTCGGGGCTGCTGCGGCACTGGAACGCTTCCAACTGGCGGATATGATTTCGCTCCGGGGACCACTTCCGCAGATTGGCAAGAATGTAATAGGCGGCCGCCGCATGGTCGCGCGACTGCTCGATCACCGTGTCGAACGCGGCCTCGGCGGCATCGATATCGCCCAGCGCTTGTCTGTTGTTGCCCACGACGAACCAGGCGTCGGATAGGGAAGGGTCCAGTTCGACCGCTTGTTGCGCCAGCGGCAGCGCGTCTGCCGGCAGGCCCGTATACCCCATGGCAAGCGCGGCCAGGAAGAAGTCGTGGGGCTCCGTCAAACCGATACGCACCGCCTCGCGCACGCAGGCCACCGCATCGTTGGGCTTCCCCAGGCAGATGAGCGGCTCCGCGCGCCGCAGGAGGTCTTGAATCCGTTGCACCGCTCCGCCGGGCCGTCGTCGTACACTTTCGGCAAATGCCTGTTCGGCGAGATCGAAATCCTTGAGGCCGTTGGCCGCTGTTCCGAGGATACGCCAGGCGTCGACCGTCCGGGGCTTTGCCGCGACGATCGCCTTGGAGAGGTGCATGGCCTGCGCCATATCGCCCCGGGCAAGCGCGTCTGCCGCGTGTCGAACGGCAGCCGGGATGTACCGCGGACTAGTCATCCGATCGAGCAGAGGTCGTCGCTATTGCGCAGAACTCCTGCATCAGGCCACATAGGAGGCGGCGAAATCGATGGGGTCCAGCAGGAGGGCAGGAAAGCGTGCCTTCATGACGATGCTTTCGACGGCCTCGCGCGCATAAGGGTACAAGGCCTCCGCGCAGATGGTCCGGAGAATGCGCTGTACGTCTCCGTCATCATATCCCCGGATGGTGAACACGCCGCATTGCACGACCTCGATCATGAAATGCGTGTTCGTCCCGGTGCGGGAGACGACCGAGACTTGCAGCGCCACCTCGTAGAACGCATCCTGGAGCCGTTCCGGTTCGACCTTCACGTCGACCTGCACCTTGGGCGACCATTCCTGTGTGAAGGCCGCGGAACCCATCGGGGCCTGAAACGAAACATCCTTCAGGAAGATCTGGTTGATCTTGAAATGCCGATCCATGCGCAATCCTATGCTGTCAGAAGTCCTGCGGCGTCGAAGATTGTTTCGCCGGGTTGGACATAGTCCATGATAAGATGGATTCTGGCTTCCGACCCGCCATTTTTCACGGCGTGAATGCGACGGTTGTTGATTTCCCACATCTCGCCGACGCGCATGTGCAATGACCGATCGCCTACTCGGAACAGGGTTTCGTCGTTGCTCACGACTGGCACGTGGATCCGGTGCGATCGTTCGAGCGAGTACCCCGTGTCGATATGGGTCCGGATCTCGGCACCCGCCGGCAGACGCGTGAGAATGATCCGAACGAAGTAGCCAGCGCCGTGCTTGTCGATCAGCTTTCGCTGGCGGAGCGTTTGGGAATAATAGGCGCGGATGTGATCCATCAGCGGCGTCAGTTCAGTCTCGAACCGATCAAAGTCTTCATGCTTCGTCGGATCATGATGCCGGAAGTCGGCATCGGCAATCAGCCTGATCGTTTGCGTGCTGTGATGGGTGTCGAATATTTTTTGTCGGCTGGCGTCGGCTAACCACTGTTCGTCCGTCAACGCGCGAACGCCCCTGACCAGCGCGTCGATCTCGAACGCGCCCAGATTCGTTGCATCCCTGCCGATGTCCATGGCCTATCTCCAACGTCGGATCATGCGATCAGCCGGTCGCCACTGTTCGATTTCGGCGTAGCTGAAAGCGGCTCATCCCGACAAGAGCGAGCCCGGCACCGACTATCGGTACCGGGCCCGCCCATCTGTATGCACGGCTTACGCATCGAAGCATGGCCCCGGGGTATCGCAAACGAGGTGACTTCATCGCGATACCCCACCGTCGGAACGCCTAGTTGAGCCTCGCCGTCAAACCGATGCTGACGCGTCGGCCGTATCTCGAGAAACCGAGTGGCAGATTGCCGGTCGTGAACGGCTTAACAAGCGGATCCAGAATATTGACCGCAGAAACGTTCATATCGATATTCTTAGTGAAATGATAAGAAAGAGACCCGTCCATCTGACCGAACGACGCGACAAACTGGGCCGGTGACGTGTCGCTAGTTGCGGTCGTGCTATAATTACTCCGCCACGTGTACGACGTATGGATTTCCAGTTTACCCATCTCGTAATAGGGAGCGATGGTATAGCTCCACTTAGACAGGAACGGTAACGGGTAACCATTGGAAACGTTATTGGTCCTCGTAGTCGTTACCGGGCCAGTGCTACTCGAGCCGGTGATCGTGGCAGGGTCCGTGAAGGATCCGTATTGCTGCAGAAGGAACGTGGCATTGGCCTGGATGCCGAAGCCATATTTCAGATCACTCTGAAAACTTCCGGATATTCCTTCAACCTTAGCATTGCTACCGTTATAAGGAGTCGTCAACAATATGTCGGTTACCTGCGAAATACCCGGACATTGGGTAACGCAATAAGCCAATTGTGCCGGCGTCAAGGTTATCGGCGTAATGACGTTCCGATAGATCGTGTACTCGCTAATATCTCGGAAAAAACCGTCGATATTGAACAGGCTATGCGGTGCGAAATAATATTCATACGATACGCCGAAATTGGTCGCTCGATACGGTCCGAGATTAGGGTTGCCGCCACTGCCGACACGTTGCTGAAGATTGTACACCACCTGCCCGGACTCGTCGGCGAAGCTAGGCCGCGACATCACCTTCGCAACCGTAAACCGAAGGAGTTGCTTATCGGTCAAATCATAAACGAAGTTCGCGGCCGGTAATATATCATGATACTTGTTCTGTGAGTGCACAAAGTCCCCGATATAGGGATAGCCGTTTTGCGAAGAAAAGTAGGACTGTTCGTTATCCGTGAACGCAACGCGCACACCCAGGTCGCCGTGGAATTTTCCATGCCGGAAATCGGCCTGGAAATAAGCGGCGCTGTCCTTTTCCTTCGTATAATACTCATTGCCCGTGTTGTTATAGTCTCCCGTCGGGCTGTTGCCCGAATGTCCGGGATTTCGATTGGCGAGTGAATAGGCGATCGTGTCGGCTTGGCTCAAATAGGCATAGGAAAGCAGCTGTCCTGACGCCCCTAGGCCGTCGACAAGCGAGGGAGATGTAGTCAAATAATTGAAATCCGCCAGACTTCCCGTCGTTTTCACGTTGGTATTATAAAAGTGAGAATAATCGGAATTTATATGTTGCTGGTATTTGAATCCGACTTCGATCTTGTTGATCCAATCAAACCATTCGACATCCTTGCGAACATCCAACTTGGCATAGTCGATCGTATCCGTCGTTTTTGCTGTTTTGACGAAGCCGGCTTGCTCCCCGGTGGCACGCGATTGGAAAAGAGCAGGATTGGTTAAAGGGATGCCGGTTGTCAGAGAGGTCGAGTCGCCGGATAGTGAATAGGTTGCCGATGTGTGTCCGTAGAAACTAAGAAAATATTGCGGCGTTACGCCGCCGGTGGCGATCGTATGACCGGCATTGAGTTCGATGTTCCACGTCTCTGGAGCCCACTTTACCCTTAAATTGGCTTGCCGCGTGTCGAGCTGTTGGTGATTATATTGAAGATCTTCCCGCTCGGCGATATGCGACAACACGCCGCCGGTCACATTACCGTCGCTGTTGGTCGTGACCGAGGTGTATGTGATTGGGAAATTCGTCGCGCCCGTGACGGCATTTACCGAACCAACGCCGTTGCGATCATCGTATCTCGACCCGATGTTGGACAGCACGGCTTGACTGTAACTCGAATCATCGGCGTTGACGAGATAGCCGCTCAGCGCGACGTCCAGGTTACTCGTCGGATCCCATTGGATCTTGCCCTGGAAGGTTAACCGCTCCTCGGTCTGCACGAACGATCCGGAGTTCAGATTGACCGGAACGAGCGATGTCGGCGTCAAGGCCGGACCACTCGTGGATTTGGGCACCAGATTGGGATTTGAAAACGCGGTTCCGGCCGCGTTACACCCGCCGAATGCACTGGCGACGCTGTCGTTGCAAGCGGTCGCGTACCCGCTCAGAACGCTGATGCTCGTACTGCCGAGTTCCAGCTTGTTGTATGCGGCCGTGCCAAGAATGCCGAGTGTGCCACTGTCGTTGTGCCAGCTGTAGAACAGCGACGCGCGGGGATTGCCCGTGGCGGTACGGAGATTGTAATTGTAATTGCCCGAGGCGGAAACGGTATTGGGTTTCAGATCCAGCGGATTGCGCGTGTTGACGATGATCGTGCCGCCTACCGCGCCCTCGTCGAGCTTCGCCTGCGTCGACTTGTAAACCTCGACATCACCGATGATTTCGGGCGGCAGGTTGGAGAAGTTGAAGCTACGGCCCGTATCGTTGGCCCCGTTCCCGTTGCCGCCAGGGATACCGCCTTCCGATGTCGCTAGATTGTTGCCGTCCAACTGCACGTTGATCAGCCGCGAGTCGATACCAAGGATCGCGACCTTGTTCCCTTCACCGCCATTGGAATGATCGATCGTGATGCCGGGCAGGCGCGACAGTGCTTCAGCGACGTTGACGTCGGGAAATTTCGCGACGTCCTCCGCGGTGATGACGTCGATCTGCGC
>CAXTVB010000149.1:0-7061 GCA_964247555.1 uncultured Sphingomonas sp.
GCTTGTCGCCGACGACGTCCAGCACGATCGTCTTGCCGGCGCCCAGCGCGACGGTGCCGAGCCGCGCCTGTACCAGCCCGGCGTTGCCGACCTGGTTGCCCGCCAGCACCGCATAGCCGCCCTCGGCCGCGACGATCGAACCCAGGTTCACGACCCCGGCCGTCCCTGAGCCGTCGCTGGTCAGCTGGTAATGGTCGGCCATGAAGTCCGCGTTGCTGATCGCGTGGGTGGAAGCGAGGAAGCCACCCACCGCGACGCTGCCGCCCGCGCCGATGAGGACGCCGTTGGGATTGAGCAGCCACACCTGCCCGTTCGCCACCAGCGATCCGTCGATCCGCGTCGTGCCGCTGCCGGTGATGCGGTTCAGCGCGATGGATGCCGCGCCGGGCTGCCGGAAGGTCACGCTGGTGCCGGCGTCCACTGAGAAGGCGCGCCAGTCGACGATGGCCTTGTCGCTTGTCTGCGTGACGACGACGTTCGTCGATCCGACGCCGCTGACCGTCGCCGTGCCCGCGCTGACGCTCGCCCCGGCAATCGACTGAGCCGCCGCCGGGTTGGCCAGCAGGTGGATCAGCGCGAAGCTGGCGCAGGCTCGAAAGCTGGTGCGCGCCATGCGGGCCGCGGCACGGGACGGCGTATCGAGTTTCATCGTCTGTCTATCCTGTCGACGTCACGACGCGCCAACGTGCGCGGCATCCGGAAGACACGTCGCGGATCCGGTAAAGGAAATCGCGCAATTCCGTATCTCGATCAGGATTTCGTTCATGCCGGTTCCGGCTCGCGCACGGCCGCCGCCGGAGGCGTCGTGTTCGCCTTTCGCAGCCGGTCGCACAGTTCATGGATGATCCCGCGCGCGACGCGGATATCGTCGCCGATCAGCCGCTCCAGGCTGTCGCTCGACATGCGCAGCAGCAACCCGTCCTCGACCGCGGTAACCGACGCCGACCGCGGTTCCGGATCGAGCGCCGCCATCTCGCCGACCACCTGCCGCTCGCCGATCTCGGCCAGCACCTTGTCGCCGATATGGACCTTCAGCCTGCCACTGGCGACGATGTACAGCGCATCGCCGAAATCGCCATATTCGAAGATCGCGTCGCCCGCCTTCACCGGCACTTCGCGCACCGATTGCGCGGCCTGGGTCAGCGAACTTTCGCGCACCTGCGAGAAGATGCCGACGCTGCGCAGGATGAGTACCTTTTCGATCGTCAACAACATGGTCCGTCCTTCCCCAACCTTCGTGCTTCCGCCGGCGATCCATTCCGCGGTCTCGCGCAGCACCATATCCTCGACCATCCGCGCCGCCGCGACCGCGTCCTCGGCCGCTTCAGACCCGATCAGCGCGAGCGCGTACAGCGCGCTGGCCGGTGCCCATGCGCCGAGCTGCGCCTCGGGCGTCTGTGCGACGCCGTCCACACCGATGTCGCTGCCCGCCCGCTTCGCCAGCGACGCGGCGCGCGCCGCCAGCGTTTCGGGTTCGAGGAACGGCAGGACCGACGGCTTGATGTCGTTGTCCAGCAAATTGTCGAGCATCTCGAGGACGTAGCTGCGCTGCGTCGCGCCGCCCGACACGAAGCGCAGCCGCGCCTCGTGCATGTCGACCTTGTCGATCAGCAGGGCGAGCAGGTGGAAGATCGCCTCCTGCGTGTTGTCCACCTCGTCCGACAGTGCGCGGGCGACCAACGCCTGGCCCTCATTGTCCTGCGCGCAGTCCGCCCAGGCGCTGAGCATCCACGCCGCGGTCTCGACCTCGGCGCGCAGCTGCGCCTTGACGCGCGGCTTTTCGGTGACGGTCGCGTGATATTCGATCCGCCACAAAGCGGTGAGCGCGGTATGGCGCAGGACACGCTCGTCGTCCTCGATCAGCGTCATCAGCCACGCCGCCGCGGCTGGGGTGCCGATGACGCCCGCCGCGGCGATCGCAGCCTTGCGCGTCTGCCGGGTGGAGGCGGGATCCATGTACAACGCGGACAGCGGCTCCAGCATGTCGTCGCCGATCGCACCGATCGCCGCGATCGCTGGCTGGGTCAGCCGTGCGGACTTCAGGCTGTCGACGATCGCGGGCCAGAGCGGCGGCGCATGGATCGCCCCCGCCGCCGCCAACGCCGCCGCACGGACATCCTCGTTGGGATCGTCGAGCAGTCGCAGCAACGGGCGGTAGAACAGGTGCGACCCGACCCGCTGCATCACGTCCGCGGCCAGCTGCCGGCGCGCGGGGTCGGCATTCTGGATGTCCGCGATCAGGCGATTGCCGGCCGCAATCACGCCTTCGATCCCGCCATGCCGGATCAGCCCCTGATAGGCCCCGACCTGCTCCGCCTCGGTCGGCGCGTCGAGCCAGGGCAGGACGATCTCGACCGCATCGTCGCCGCCGCTGGATGCGACCGCAGCGATGAGCGCGCCACGGACGACGGGCGATTGCTCGACGTCCAGGCAACCGGAGACGATCGGCAGCGCGCCGGTGTCGTGTTGCGCTTCGAACCACCGCGCCGCCTCGACGCGCACCGCCGCCTCGCGGTGCGACAGCAACGGCGCGACGTCGGCGATGGCAAGCCCCTCGGGCCGGCCGCCCAGCACGTGCAGCGCGTACAGCACTTCGCCGACATGTCGGCTCGACAATCCCTGGCGGATCGCGACGAGCGCGTCGGCGGACATCGGCGCATCGGGATCGAACGCGAACTGCCGTCCAGCGACCGCGCGGCGCAGCACGTCGGTATAGCCGCGCGACACGACGAACACCGCGCCCAACCACGCCGCCAGGATCACCGCCATCACCGCGCTAACCCCGATCGCGCTGAAGCCCAGCACATGGATCATGAACGACAGCAACAGGCCGGCGACACCGCCGGTGACCGGCTCGATCATCGATTCCAGCGCCGCCTGCAGCTTCATACGCTTCGCCGCCGGCAAGGGCTGGTACAGCGTGATCGTCGTGGTCTTGTCGAGCGTATAGCGGAAGGACTGGTCGATGACCTTGTTCGTGACAAGCACGAAGAACAGCGCGGTCGCCACGCCGAATATCTGTCCGGTGACGACCGCGACGACGGCGCCGACCAGCAGCAAGGCGGGCAGCGTGATCAGACCGCCGCGCACGCCGTAGCGCCGCACCAGCGGCCCCGCGACGAACAGGCTGACCGCCAGGCTGATGCTGCCCATGACCGCGGAATACACGCCCAGGAAACTCGCGATGGCTTCCTCGTTATGGTAGCGTTCGTCGACCGCGATGTAGAATGTTTCGTCGTTGAAGAAGAAGATCAGCTGCGACGCGACGATCATCGCCATCATCACGAGGATATAGCTTTCCTTCCACCACGCCTTGGCCGCGGGTTCGCCGTCGGCAGGTACATGCTCTTCCTCGCCGCCGCCGGCGTCTGCGGGCGGTTGGTAGTTGGCGGTGATGTAGAGAACGAGGAAGAAGCCGACGATCGCCCCCGCCGCGGACAGCAGAAACAGGTCCGGCGTGGTCAGGAACCGCATCAGCAGCGACGTGCCGAGCCCGCAGACGATGACCGCGACCGGCTCGCCTGCGACGATGAACCCGAACAGACGCTTGCCCTGGCGCAGCGTCATCAGCTGGTTGGCCAGGCCCCAGAGAAGCAGGCTGGACAGTACGAACTCGATCTCGAACCACACCATGGTCGCACCGGCGACGAGCGGCAGGTTGAAGTATAAGCCGATACGAAAGAGCACGAGGACGGTCGCGTTCACGCACAAGGTCGTGAGGATCAGCGTCCTGAGCTTCAGCCGATGCTCACCCTGCAGATAGATCCAGCCACCGATCGGGACGCAGATAGCCTGCGCGATATAGGCATAGGGCACCGCCTTGGCGCCGTAAGCGGCGATGAACAGGCTGTACGACGCGTTCTGCGTGAAGACGCGCGGCACGCCCGCGATGAAGAAGGAGAAGAAGAACAGCAGGATCGTCAGCTTAACCTCGGGGGTCAGCCGCTGCGCCCAGCCGGCGGTCGGCGCAGGCAGCGATGCGGGCTCGGTCATGCAATCGTCTCCCCGGCGCGCGCCGCCACGGAAATGCCATGCGCCGCCAGTAGTGAATTTCCCGTATCCACCACCGCCCCCAAAATCATCCGCATGTCCTCCACCGACGTGCGTGGGTTGAGCATGGTCAGTTTAAGATAGCTAAGCCCACCGACCTTAGTCCCCGCCAGCAATGCCCTGCCCTGGTGCAGCAGGATGCGGCGGACCTCGCGGTTGACGTCGTCCAATACGTCATCCGCAACGCCGATCGCGACGAAGCGAAATACGAGCGCGTTGATCGTCGGCGGCGCCACGAGATCGAGATGATCGTCCGCTGCCATCAATTCGGCGGTCGCGAACGTCAGGTCGATCGTCGCGTCGATCATCGCCGCGAGATGCCGCCGGCCCAGCGCCTGCATCGTCAGGAAGGGCTTCAGTCCGTCGAAGCGGCGTGTGGTCTGGATCGACTTTCCCACGAGGTCGAGTACGCCCGCTTCGACGTTTTCCTCCGGGTTCAGATAGTCCGCGAACAGGTGGATGGCGTCGAAATCGGTCTTGCGCCGGACCAGGAACGTCGCGCAGCTGATCGGCTGGCAGAACATCTTGTGGAAATCGACCGTCACCGAATCCGCCCGGCCGATCCCCGCCAGAAGATGCCGGTACCGGTCGCTCAGGATCAGGCCGCCGCCATAGGCCGCGTCGACATGCAGCCACAGATCTTCCGCCGCGCAGATATCCGCGATCGGCCCGATCGGATCGATGCTGCCGAAATCGGTGGTGCCGGCGGTGGAGACGACCAGGAACGGCATCAGTCCCTGGGTACGCATGTCGGCGATCGTCGCCGCCAGCGCCGCCGGGTCCATCCGCTTCTGCGCATCGGTCGCGACCGTCACCACCGCGCGTTCGCCGAGCCCCAGGATGGCGGCGGACTGCTGGACGGAGAAATGCGCGACGTCCGAACATAAAATCCGCAGGTTGCGAGCCTCCGCGGGCATTCCCTCGCGCCGGATGCGCCAGCCGTGGCTTTGCCCGAACAGGTTGCGCGCGAGCAGCAGCGCCATGAAATTGGATTGCGTCCCGCCGCTGGTGAAGATGCCGTCCGCCTCCGCGCCCAGCCCCACCGCGCCCGCGAGCCATTCGATGACATGCTGTTCGAGATAGGTCGCGGCCGGTGCCTGGTCCCAGCTGTCCATCGACTGGTTGGTCGCGCCGATCATCAGCTCGGCGGCGATGCCGGGGATCAACGGCGGGCAGTGGAGATGGCCCAGGCAGGTCGGATCGCTGACCATCACCGACCGGCGCAGCACGAGTTCGCCGACCAAGGCGACCGCTGCGTCGAGCCCGAGCCCTTCCTCCGGACACACCTCGACCGCGGCGATCATATCCGCGATCTCACGCGGGGACGATCCTGCGAACACCCCTTCGACCCGGGTGTAGCTGTCGACCAGGGCATCGGTCGCCGCACGCACCGCGCCGCGGAACGCCGCTTCGCCGGCAGGCGCGCTCGACAGGAAGTCGGCGTCGAAGCGATCAGGCGGCAACGGCTGGGATCCGTTCGCGCTTCGCGGCGTCGACCGCCTCGCCGAAGATGGTGCAGATCGCATCGATATCGGCGCGCGTGACGATCAGCGGCGGCAGGAACCGCACCACCGCGCCGAACCGCCCGCCGAGTTCGATGATGAGGCCGCGGCGCAGGCAATGCTGCTGGATCGACGCGGCGGTGCGACCGTCCGCGGGCGGATGGCCTTGCGCGTCGCGGCGTCCGTCCGGATCGACGATCTCCGCGCCGATCATCAGGCCGCGCCCGCGGACGTCGCCGATCAGACCGGTGTCGCGCTGGATCGCGCGCAGCCGGTCGACCAGGTGCGCGCCGACCGCGACCGCGTTGTCGACCAGTCTCTCCGACCGGATCACCTCCAGCGTCGCCAGCCCCGCCGCCATCGCCATCTGATTGCCGCGGAACGTGCCTGCATGCGCACCCGGCTGCCACACGTCCAGCGCCTCGTCGTAGATCACGACCGACATCGGCAGCCCGCCGCCGATCGCCTTGGACAGGACCAGCACGTCGGGCGTCGCGCCCGAATGCTCGAACGCGTACATCCGCCCGGTGCGACCCCAGCCGCTCTGCACCTCGTCGACGATCATCGGCAATCTATGCTCGCGCGTCAGCTGACGCAGGTCGGCCATCCAGCGATCGTCCGCGGGGACCACGCCGCCCTCGCCCTGCACCGCCTCCAGCATGATCGCCGCCGGGATGACGCCCGATTCCGGATCGGTCAGCAGCGTGCGGATCAGATGCGTGTTCGCGCGAAGCCCCGCCTCGCCGCCGATCCCGAAGGGGCAGCGATACTGGTCGGGATAGGGCAGGAACTGGGCGTCTCCGACCAGCCCGGGCAGGTTCGCCTTCGGCGACAGATTGCCCGACACCCCCAGCGTCCCCGTCGTCATGCCGTGATAGGCGCCGCGGAAGGTCAGCATCGTGGATTTCCGGGTCGCGGTGCGCACCAGCTTGATCGCCGCCTCGTTCGCATCGGCACCGGTCGGTCCGCAGAACTGGATCTTCGCACGCCGCGCGAATTCGGGCGGCAGCGTGTCGAACAATGCGCTGGTATACGCATCCTTCACGGGCGTCGTCAGGTCGAGGGTCTGGAACGGCATCCCGCTGTCCAGCTGGCGGCGCACCGCCTCGACGACATGCGGATGGTTGTGCCCGACGACGAAGGTACCGGCGCCGGCGAGACAGTCGTAATAGGTTCGGCCGTCGGTATCGGTCAGCGTGATCCCCGATGCACTGGCCACCGCCATGCGGAACTTGCGCGCATAGGTCCGCGCGGACGATTCGCGGGCGTCCTGGTGCGCCAGATAATAATCGTTGCCCCGCGCCGCCGGCGCATCGTCGGATGCGATCACATGCCCTCGCCATGCCCAAGATGCCGGCGAAACCCCCCACCGGCGCACGGCGCAATGCCGCACGCTCCGGTCCTGTACCACTTACCCGGCTTGCTCAACCGCCCGCCCCGAATTTGGGACGCTGGTACAAAAAAGCGGGACGCAACGTCGATTGCGCCCCGCTTCCGCACCTTTCGGAC
>CAXTVB010000150.1:0-6930 GCA_964247555.1 uncultured Sphingomonas sp.
CTGGTGGCGGGCGCTCGACAGCATGTCGTCAACGATCCCCCCTGGCTCGCGCGCGCCGTCCGCCTGGTCCGCGCGCTCTGAGCCCAGCGGAACGAACTGCGCGGTCCGGTGGTTGGACGGCGACGATATAACGGGCGAGGACGATGACATGGGCAAGGGACTCCTATTGTGGCTGATCGGCATCCCCATCCCCGTCATCCTGATCCTATTCCTAATCTTCCGCTAACACCCGCGTGACCGAAACCGATGCGGGGATGAACGGCCCCGTCCATCTGCCCTGGGCGACCGGACCGTCGGGTCAGGGATACGACGACTGCGCCTGGTGCGGCCGCGCGATCTACGTGCCGGCGCTGCCCTGTTCGACGCGTCCGGTCGACGGCCTGTCGCGGATGAAGACGATGCCAGGCCAAGGCCAACGCTGCCAATATGAACTCAGTACGCGGGCGCCGGCGGTGATTGCAGAGGCGGGCGCGTAGGCGGCGATCGCACTCCCCCGGTCTCTCGCATGCCCCCCCGGGGCGAAGTCCGGGGTCCAACCGCCCCGAACGTCTTTGACGATGCGAGGCAATCGCCGACAGCGGATCGCCCTTGGACCCGGGCCTTCGCCGGGGTGGGGAAGTTTGGGAAGGGCGGCAGAGCGCCTTGCCCCTTTCCCGCAAAAGAATTGGTGGGCGCTGACGGGTTCGAACCGCCGACCTACTCGGTGTAAACGAGCCGCTCTACCAGCTGAGCTAAGCGCCCCCGCTGCGGGGAGGTGAGCGCGATGCCAAAGCCGGGCGCGATCGGCAAGCCCCAAAGGTGGAATGCGGATCAGCGCAACGGCGTGGCGATCCGCGCGCGGGCCGCGAAATAGCCCGCCATCGCCTCGCGCGCGCGCGGGGCGAGCCGCATGAACGCGCGGCGCCGGTCCGCGGGATCGGGGAGGCGTTCGAACAGTCCCGCCTCGGTCATCCGCGCGATCCAGCGGAGCGCGGTCGTCGGTGCCACCGCCGCCGCGATGCACAGGCTGGACACCGATACGCGGACTTCCTCCAGTTCGGCCGCGAACAGGTCGAGCAGCATGTCCCAGGCCGGATCCTCGAACAGGCCACTGACGAAGAACCGGTCGCGCAGCCGCCGCAACCGGATGGTCTGGCGGATGTCGCTCGCCTGAGGCAGCGGGACGGGCACCGACTCAATCATGAAGCTCGTCCGCCGCTCCGCCACGCTGTCGTCGTCGTCCGCCTCGCCACCACCGCGGGTCAGTCGCGCGAGCAGTTCCGCGATACGCGCCACCTCGCGGTTCAACCGGTCGAGCCGCGACGCTTCGGCCTCGCGCCAGCGATCGTGCAGTACGTCCCCCGATCGCTGCGCGGCGACGGCAAGCGCGGCGATCCGCTCCGTCATGGTCGGCGCACATAACAGGTCGACCGACGCCCCCAGCAGCCCTGCGGTGACGACATCGATCTGCGCGACATCCAGCGCGACGACGACCGCCAGGTCCAGCGCGGTCGCATAGCCGTCGATTCGCGGCAGCATGCTGGCCAAAACCCCCTCGTCGACACCGGCAGTTTCGATGAGGATCAGCGGCTGCACCGCAATGCGGGACAATTCCTCGGGCACGTCGTCCCACGCGATCCGCGCCAGCAGCCGGCCGCCCGTCAGCTCCAGCGCACGAACCGCGTCCACCCCCGTCCCCGGCGTCGCGATCAGAATCGCGACATGCGACGCGGCGGATGGTGTTTCGGGTTCGGGCGGCGCGTCCATCGATCTTTTCCCCCATTCGACGGGGGCGAGGATAAGGGCGCGGGGCGAGAGGGGAATATGATGGGTCGGAAACCGATGCATCTTGCCGGGAGGAAACCGGAGTCGGTGATCCGCGTCCTCCCCCTCCCCGGCGAAGGCCGGGGGCCAGCCGCGACGATCCAACGACGGCCCCCATCCGACCGCCACGCGCGTCTCGCAATCGGACCCCGGCCTTCGCCGGGGAGGGGCAAGAAGATAGACAGCATGCGCTCCTGCGAAAGCAGGAGCCCAGAGTTACGCAGGACACCGCTCGTAGCTCCTGGGTCCCCGCATTCGCGGGGGAACGGCAACAGCATGGTGGGAATGGTGCATTCGCGCCGCTGGACTCCGCTGCCATGCGGGAGGATACCCTACGGGTACGAGACGCACACCAGGTTCGGGGGGACCAGCGATGGCAACGGCGGCATTCGATCATCACGACACCACTGAAACGGGCGGCGCGGCGAATCTGCGCGCACGCGACCGGCGGTTCTTCTTCTGGATGGCGGTGGCGATCGCCGCCACCGTCGTCATCGGCTTCACGCTGTCATTCGCGGCCGGCCGGTCGACGCTCGCCTCGCCCTGGTGGGTGCATGTGCACGGCCTGACCTTCATGGGCTGGCTCGTCATCTACATGGTGCAGAACTGGCTGGTATGGCGCGGCGACGTCGTCCGCCACCTGCGGCTCGGCAAGGTCGCGGCGGCCTATGTCGGGTGGATGGTGCTGGTCGGGATCAGCGTCAACACGCTCTCCGCGATCAACCACCGGGTGCCGCCCTTCTTCGAACTCAACGTCTTCCTGGTGATGGACTGGCTCACCGTCCTGATCTTCGCCGGACTGACCTGGGCGGCGGTGCGGTTGCGCGGCGCGACCGATTGGCACCGGCGGCTGATGCTGTGCGGCGCCATCGAGGTCATGACCCCCGGGCTGGGCCGGATCATCCCGCTGCCGCTGCTCGGCACCTGGATGATAGGCGGCGTGTGGGCGGCGCAATTGCTCTATGTCGGCGCGGCAGCGCTCTACGACCTGCGCACCCGGGGCAGGATCCACCACGCTTATTATTGGGGGTTCGGCACGATCACGCTCGGCGCCGCGATCGTCCGCCCGCTCGCCTTCACGCCGCCGATGCTGGCGCTGACGCGGTATCTGGCGGGGTGATCGGCCGAGCGCCTCGACGCAATCGTACGGGCGGTCGGGCGCCCCGCGCTCACCCTAAGGCCTTGACGATCTCCTCCGTCATCTTCTTCGCATCGCCCAGCAGCATCATCGTGTTGTCCATGTAGAACACGTCGTTGTCGACGCCGGCATAGCCGACCCCGCCCATCGACCGCTTGATGAACACGACCGTCTTCGCCTTCTCCACGTCCAACACCGGCATGCCGTAGATCGGCGACGTCTTGTCGGTCTTCGCCGCCGGGTTGGTCACGTCGTTCGCACCGATGACGAATGCGACGTCGGTCTGCGCGAATTCCGAGTTGATGTCCTCCAGCTCGAACACCTCGTCATAGGGCACGTTGGCTTCGGCGAGCAGCACGTTCATGTGCCCGGGCATCCGCCCCGCAACGGGGTGGATCGCGTATTTCACGCGGACGCCCTCGGCACGCAGCTTGTCGCCCATTTCACGCAGCACATGCTGCGCCTGGCTGACCGCCATGCCGTAGCCGGGGACGATCACGACCTGTTCGGCCTGGCTCATCAGGAACGCGGCGTCTTCCGCGCTGCCGCGCTTCCACGGCCGGTCGGTCTTTGCCGCGCCGCCACTCGTGTCCGCCACCGCACCGAAGCCGCCCGCGATGACGCTGATGAAGCTGCGGTTCATCGCGCGGCACATGATATAGCTCAGGATCGCGCCGGAGCTGCCGACCAGCGCGCCGGTGATGATCATCGCCGTATTGTGCAGCGTGAAGCCCATCGCCGCCGCCGCCCAGCCCGAATAGCTGTTCAGCATCGACACGACGACGGGCATGTCCGCGCCGCCGATGGGCACGATCAGCAGGAAGCCGATCGCGAAGCTCAGCGCGGTGACCGTCCAGAAGATCCAGGGGCTCTGGTCTTGCGTGAAATAGGCGATCAGGACCAGGATCGCGGCGATGATGCCGAGGTTCAGGACATGGCGGCCGGGCAGCAGGATCGGCTTGCCGCCCATATTGCCGTTCAGTTTCAGGAAGGCGATGACAGAGCCGGAGAACGTGATCGCGCCGATCGCGACGCCGAGGCCCATCTCGATCCGGCTGACCGGATGGATGACCGCGAAGGGCTGGCCGATCAGCGGCACGACAAGGTCGGCGATGCCGAACGCCTGCGGGTTAAGGTATGCCGCGCACGCGACGAGGACCGCGGCGAGGCCGACGAGGCTGTGGAAGGCGGCGACGAGCTGCGGCATGTCGGTCATCGCGATCCTGCGCGCGGTGGTCAGGCCGATCGCGGCGCCGATACCGATGGCGGCGAGAATTTCTCCGATCGTAAGCCAATCGTAAAATACGGTTGTTCCGTTCAGCTCGGGATGCGTATCAATTGTGATTGTCGTTATGTGGTCGATTGGCACATGCGTGACCAGCGTCGTAACGACCGCGATCGTCATGCCGATGATGCCGAACCGGTTACCGCTCTGGCTGGAGGCCGGCGACGACAGCCCGCGCAGCGCGAGGACGAAGCACACCCCCGCGACCAGATAGGCAAGCCCGACCCAGGGATTGACGGCTATCTGTTCCATTCCTCAGCCCCTTCACCGTCACCCCGGCGAAGGCCGGGGTCCATCTCTCCACCAGCGCCTCTGGCCCGATGGATCCCGGCCTGCGCCGGGACGACGACCTATTTCAAAACGGCCGCGGGCCGTTCCTTCTTCTTGTACATCGCCAGCATCCGCGCGGTCACCGCGAACCCGCCGAAGATATTGACGCTGGCCAGCACCACCGCCCCCAATCCCAGCCACTTCGCCACTGGCGACCCCGCGGCCGCCGAAGCGATCAACGCCCCCACGATGATGACCGAGGAAATGGCGTTGGTCACGGCCATCAGAGGCGTATGCAGCGCTGGCGTCACCGACCAGACGACATAGTAGCCGACGAAACACGCCATGACGAAGATCGACAGGATCGCGATGAAGTCCATCAGCAGCTCCCAAAGGTTACAAAGTTTACGGTAATCACCAAAATCCCCTCGCCCTCTTCAAGATGAAGCCACCGGTCGAACGATGGCACCGCGATCCGATGTAGGACAGCGAATTCACCGCGTTTCGAGGAGCCGTGGCGAAACCACCGCGCCGCCGCGCGTCAGCCGGATCGCATCGCCGATCTCCGCATCCAGCACCGGTCTCCCCGTATCCTTGTCCCAGAACGCATTCAGGAAATTGAACAGGTTGCGCGCGAACAGCGCCGACGCGTCCGCCGCCAGCCGTGAGGGCACGTTGCGGTGTCCGACGATCTTCACGCCGCCGATCTCGACGACCTCACCCGCCACCGCGCCCTCGACATTGCCGCCCTGCTCCACCGCCAGGTCGACGATGACGCTACCCGGACGCATGCTCGCGACTTGCGCGGCGGATACCAGCCGCGGGGCGGGGCGACCGGGGATCAGCGCGGTCGTGATGACAATGTCCTGTTTCGCGATATGCGCGGTCACCAGTTCGGCCTGTGCCGCCTGATATTCCGGGCTCATCTCGCCGGCATAGCCGCCCGACCCTTCGCCCTCGATCCCCGCGACGTTCTCGACGAAGATCGGCTTCGCGCCCAGCGACTGGATCTGCTCCTTCGTCGCCGATCGCACATCGGTCGCGGAGACCTGCGCGCCCAGCCGCCGCGCCGTCGCGATCGCCTGCAACCCGGCGACGCCGACTCCCATCACGAAGACCTTGGCCGCCGAGATCGTCCCCGCCGCGGTCATCATCATCGGAAACGCCCGCCCATATTCCGCCGCACCGTCGAGCACCGCCTTGTAGCCCGCCAGGTTCGATTGCGACGACAGGATGTCCATCGACTGCGCGCGGGTGATGCGCGGCATGAATTCCATTGCCAGCGCTTCGTAGCCCGCCGCGGCATAGGCATCGACGCGCGCGCGCTCACCGAAGGGATTGAGGCTGGCGACGATCCACGCCCCCGGCGCGGCGCCGGACAGCGTTGCGGGATCGGGCCCCTGGACACCCAGCACGATCTCCGCACCCGCCAGCACGGAAGACCGGTCGCCCACGATCGCGCCGGCATCGCTGAACGCCTGGTCCGCGATCGACGCCTGCGCGCCGGCTCCGGCCTCCACCGCGACCTCGGCGCCGAGACCCACGAACTTGCGGACCGTCTCCGCCGTCGCCGCGACGCGCCGCTCGCCGGGGGCCCGTTCGGCGAGGACCGCGATCCGCATCAGCGGCTGATGATCAGGATCACCGCCAGGGCGATCGCCCCCACGCCGACCGCACCCCATTTCAGCATCGCAATGACCCGGTCATAGGTCTGCGCGTGCGCGTTCATGTCACCATTGCCCGCCATTGTCGTTCCCGTCCCTCGATCGTCTGACCCACCCTACCCGGCCCCCAGCCCCGCCTCAACCCCCGCCGCAGGAAGGCTTAAGCCGCCCTTTACCCGTAGTCGCTAGAGCGATGCTCCATGAACGGGGTCGATGCATGACGCGGAACGGACAGCGATTGCTGCTGCTGATCGACGACGAGCCAGCGCAGCGCCGGCTCGTGTCGGCGCTGGCCGCGCGCGCGGGCTGGCGGTCGATCTTCGCGACGGACGGCGAAATGGCGATCGCGACGCTCGGCACGCAGGATGGGATGCAGCTCGACGCGATCGTGCTGGATCACTGGGCGCCCGATGCCGATGCGACCGCACTGATCGCCGAATTGCGCACGCGCCGTCCCGCGCTGCCGATCCTGATGCTGACCGCCAACGGGTCGGTCGCGCACGCCGTTACCGCGATGCGCAGCGGCGCGACCGACTTCCTGGTCAAGCCGCTCGCGCCCGATCGGTTGCTCGCCGCACTGGAAGCGGCGGTGGGCGGCACCGATGCGGGCGAACTCCGCCCGCTCACCGAGAAAATCCCCGCGCTGCTCGGCTTCGACGAGATCGTCGGATCCTCCCCCGATTTCCGCGCCGCGCTCGCCATCGCCGCCAAGGCCGCGCGCACCCGCGTCGCCGTGCTGATCGAAGGCGAAAGCGGTGTCGGCAAGGAAG
>CAXTVB010000151.1:0-6782 GCA_964247555.1 uncultured Sphingomonas sp.
GCCGGCGGCTATGGCGGCGGACGGTCGAGCGCGCCTGCCGCAGGGAACCGCGGCGGTGGCGGGGGGTTCGGTCAAGGTGGCGGATTCGCGGACGATCTCGACGACGACGTTCCGTTCTGAGGACCGCCGGCCCTTTCCGACGCGGGGCAGGTCCTTATCTAGGATGACGACATGACGATCGATGCGCCGCTGCTCGACCCGGGAAGCCGGTCGCGGGTCGTCGGCTCCTATGACGCACTGTCGCTGCGCGATGGCGGGGCGTTCGACGACCTCGCCGCGTTCGCCGCGGAATTGTGCCGGACGCCGATCGCCCTGGTCAGCCTGGTCGAGGACGAGCGGCAGAGCTTTCTCGGCCGTGTCGGCACCGACCTGGCGGAAACGTCGCGCTCATTGTCCTTCTGCGCGCACGCGATGACGGCGGGCGGTATCATGGAGATCTCGGACGCGACGCGCGATCCGCGCTTCGCGGACAATGCGCTCGTTACCGGCGCGCCGCATGTGCGCTTCTATGCCGGCGCGCCGTTGGTGAACGGCGATGGCGTGGCGCTCGGCGCGGTCTGCGTCCTGGATACCCAGACTCGCGACGGTCTGACCCCGTTCCAACGGCGCGGGCTGGAGGTGCTGGCCGCGGCGACGATGGCGCGGCTGGAACAGCATCGGACCGCGCGTGCGGCGGAGGAGAGCGAGCTCAGGTTCCGCACGCTGGCGGACACGATGCCGCAGATGGTCTGGTCGACCTTGCCCGACGGATTCCACGATTATTACAATGCGCGCTGGTATGAATTCACCGGCGCGCCGGCCGGATCGCCCGATGGCGAGGGGTGGAACGGCATGTTCCATGTCGACGACCAGGAGCGCGCCTGGGCGGCGTGGCGGCAATCGCTGGCGACCGGCGATCCGTACCAGATCGAATATCGGCTGCGGCATTTCGATGGCACCTATCGCTGGGTGCTGGGTCGCGCGCTGCCGGTTCGGGGCGAGGACGGCGCAATCACGCGCTGGTTCGGGACGTGCACCGATATCCATGTGCAGAAGCTGGCGCTGGAAGAACGCGAGATCATCAGCCAGGAATTGTCGCACCGGATCAAGAACATCTTCGCGGTCATCGCCGGGCTGGTCGGGTTCGCCGCGCGCGTTCGGCCAGAATTCGCGCCGGCCGCGGTCGATCTGCGCCAGCGTATCACCGCGCTGGGCCGTGCACATGATTTCGTTCGGCCGCACAGCGCGCAATCGCGCCCCGAACGGCAGCAGGACAGCCTGAAGGACCTGCTGGGCGAATTGTTCGAACCCTATCAACTGGGTCCGGCACCGCGGATCGCGGTCGAGGGACAGGATGTCGCGGTGGACGACCGATCCGCGACCCCGATCGCCTTGCTGTTCCACGAACTGGCGACGAACGCGACCAAATATGGCGCGCTGTCCACCGATGAAGGACGCGTGCTGGTCAGGATCGACTCGGGCGAGGACATGGTCACAATCGGCTGGCGCGAGACTGGTGGCCCGGTGATCGAACAGGTGCCCGACGGTCGCGGCTTCGGCAGCCAGCTGGTGGAAATGAGCGCGGTCCGCCAGCTCGGCGGGACGGTCGCGCGCGAATGGCACCGGGAGGGTTTGATGATGACGATCCGGACGCCGATCGCCTCGTTCCGCCGGCACTGATCGTCTTCAGGTCAGGATGATGTCCTGGTTGGCACTGGGCACGCCGTCCGCCGCCATGGCCGCCGCCGCCAGGATCGCGGCCTCGCTGAAGGGTTTGCGGATATAGCCGAGTGCGTCGGGCACATGGCCGATCTGGGTCGGGTTGGCGGTGACGAAGACGACCTTCACCCCGTAATCCTTCGCGATTCGCTGCGCGATCGTGGGCCCGGTGGGCCCGTCGCGCAGGTTGACGTCGACGAAGGCGAAGCCGCAGCCGGGCGCGGCCTTCACCGCGCTGTCCTGATCCGCCGCGATCGCGACGACGTTATAGCCGGCGTCTGTCAGGATCCGTTCCAGGTCCAGGGCGACGAAAATCTCGTCTTCGACGATGAGCGCGGTCTTGGTCATGGCAATCCTGACATTGATCCATAGCAACCTGTCATCTGCGCTTTAGTTCCGAAAGAAGGAACACCGCATGCTCGGCGAGGACGTTCGCCGCGGCCGATGTGGTCTGCTTGCCACGCGACAGGAACCAGGCGCGCTCGACCGTAATGCCCCGTTCGGCGACGAAGGCGCGGAAGTCGTCGATCGTGACGTGGTGGATGTTGGGGGTGTCGTACCAGCGTTCGGGCAGCAGCGGCGTGACCGGCATCCGGCCGCCCCACAGCAACGAAAGCCTTACCCGCCAATGCGCGAAATTCGGGAAGCTCACGAACGCGCGCGTGCCGATCCGGAGCAGTTCGTCCAGCACCCTGTCGGGCGCCTGCGCGGTCTGCAGCGTCTGGCTGAGGATCGCATAGTCGAAGCTGCGATCGGGATAGCCGGCCAGGTCGATATCGGCATCGCCCTGCACCACCGACAGCCCGCGCGCGACCGCGGCGGCGACGTTACCCGCATCGATCTCCAGCCCGCGCGCATCGACCCCCGCCCCATCCCGAAGGGCGGCCATCAGCGCGCCGTCGCCGCACCCGACGTCCAGCACGCGCGCGCCCGGCGTCACATGATCGGCGATGACGGCCAGATCGGGGCGGAGCGTCATGCCGCCGCTCGCAGGAAACCGCCGACCACGCGGTCGAGTTCGGGCGAATCGAGCAGGAAGGCGTCGTGCCCGAACGGGCTCGACAATTCGACGAAGCTGGCGCGCGCGCCCGCCGCGTTCAGCGCCTGGACGATGATACGCGACTCGGTCGTGGGATAGAGCCAGTCGGTGTCGAAGCTGATTAGGCAGAACCGCGTGGCCGTCCCCCGGAACGCGTTCGCCAGCATGCCGCCATGCTCCTCCGCCAGATCGAAATAATCCATCGCCCGCGTAATGTAGAGGTAGCTGTTGGCGTCGAACCGGTCGACGAAGGCGATCCCCTGGTGGCGCAGATAGCTTTCGACCTGGAAATCCGCGTCGAAGCCGAAGGATTTCTGGTCGCGCGCCTGCAGCCGGCGGCCGAACTTCTCGGTCAGACCGGCTTCCGACAGATAGGTGATGTGGGCCGCCATCCGCGCCACCGACAGCCCCGCGGCGGGGGCGTCGCCGATTTCGTGATACGCACCGCCGGCCCATTTCGGGTCCGCCATGATCGCCTGGCGCCCCACCTCGTGGAACGCGATGTTCTGCGCGGTGTGGCGCGCGGTCGCGGCGATGACGACCGCGGCGCGGACGCGCGACGGATAGGTCGTCGCCCAGCTGAGCACCTGCATGCCGCCCATCGAACCGCCGACGACGGCCGAAAAGGTCCGGATGCCCAAATGATCCGCCAGCATCGCCTGCGCGCGGACCATGTCGCGGATGGTGATGACGGGGAACGCCATGGCGTAGGCCTGGCCCGTTACGGGGTCGAGCGAGGCGGGGCCGGACGATCCCATGCAGCTGCCAAGCACGTTGGCGCAGAGGACCAGGTGGGTGTCGGTATCGATCGGCTTGCCGGGTCCCACCATGCGTGCCCACCAGCCGGGCTTGCCGGTGCGCGGGTGTGCGCTGGCCAGATGCTGGTCGCCGGTCAGCGCGTGGCAGACCAGGATGGCGTTCGACGCATCGGCGTTCAGCGCGCCATAGGTCTCGTACGCGATCTCGACCGGCGTCAGCACGCCGCCGCCGTCGAGCGACAACGGCCCGGGCAACGTCACTTGGCGCGACAGGCCGAAACGGGGGTCGTCTTGCATGGCGATCCGGCTACGGGCGACGCCTTTGCAACGCAAGGCCCGTGCCGCTACACGCCGCCCTCATGAACGCCCCCGCCCCCAAACCCTGGATCATGGGCATCGCGCCCTACGTCCCCGGCCGCTCGACGACCGACGACGGCCGCCGCATCGTCAAGCTGTCGTCGAACGAGAACCCGCTCGGCACCGCCCCCGCAGCGCGCGCGGCGTACCGCTCGGCGGCGGACGATCTGGAACGCTATCCGGATGCCGGCGCGGTCGACCTGCGCGCGAAGCTCGCCGCGCATTACGGCATCGAGGCGGACCGCATCGTCTACGGCACCGGATCGGACGAGGTGCTGCACCTCGCCGCGGGTACGTTCGCAGGCGCTGGCGACGAGATCGTCCATGTCCGCTACGGCTTCGCGGTCTACGAGATCGCGACGCGCCGGGTGGGCGCCACCCCCGTCATCGCGCCCGACCGCGACTATGCGACCGACGTCGACGCGGTCCTGGCCGCGGTGACCGAGCGGACCCGGGTCGTCTTCATCGCCAATCCCAACAACCCGACCGGCACCTACACCGCCAAGGCGGAGATCGCGCGGCTGCATGCCGGGCTGCCCAGATCGGTACTGCTGGTGCTGGACCAGGCCTATACCGAATATCTCGGCGCCGCCGACGACGATGGCGGTCTGGACCTCGCCCGGACCGAGACCAATGTGCTGGTGACGCGGACCTTCTCCAAGATCTTCGGGCTGGCGTCCGAACGCGTCGGCTGGGGCTATGGTGCGCCCCCGATCATCGACGCGATGCACCGCATCCGCGCGCCCTTCGCCTTTTCGATCGGGGCGCAGCGCGCGGCGATCGCGGCGCTGGAGGCGGGGGATTTCGTCGCCGACAGCCGCCGCCACAACGACGAATGGCAATGCGGGACTGCGCGTCGTGCCGAGCAAGGCGAATTTCCTGCTCGTCCTCTTCGAGGGCGCGCTGACCGCGGAGACCGCCTACCAGGCGCTGATGGCTGCGGGCTATGCCGTCCGCTGGCTGCCGGGGCAGGGGTTGCCCCACGCGTTGCGCATCACGATCGGCCGCGAGGACGAGATGCGCGCCGTCGCCGACATCCTGCGCGCAGAAGCGGCGAAGGTCTGATGCTGCCGTTCGCCCGGGTCGCGATCCTCGGGCTCGGGCTGATCGGCGCGTCGATCGCGCGCGGGGTGCGCGCCGGCATGCCGACCGTGCGGCTGACCGGGTATGACGCCGATCCCGACGTGCGCGCGACCGCCGACCGGATCGCGCTGGTCGACGACGTCGCCGACAGCGCCGGCGCCGCGGTGATCGATGCCGACTTGGTGATCCTGTGCGTTCCGGTCGGCGCGATGGGCGCGCTCGCCGCCGACTTCGCCGCCGACCTGCCCGCCGACGCGATCGTCAGCGATGTCGGCAGCTGCAAGGCGGAGGTGGCGCGCGCGCTCTCCGCCGCCTTGCCGGGCGCGACGATCGTGCCGGCGCATCCCGTCGCGGGGACCGAGCGCAGCGGGCCCGAGGCGGGCTTCGCGACTTTGTTCAAGGGCCGCTGGTGCATCCTGACGCCCGCCGACGACACGCCCCATGCGGCGACCGAGCGAGTCCGCGAATTCTGGACCCGACTGGGGGCCGAGGTCGAGATCATGGCGGCGGACCATCACGACCGCGTGCTGGCGATCACCAGCCATTTGCCGCACCTCATCGCCTACACGATCGTCGGCACCGCGAGCGACCTGGAGGAGGTGACGCAGGGCGAGGTCATCAAATATTCCGCCGGCGGCTTCCGCGACTTCACCCGGATCGCCGCGTCCGACCCGACGATGTGGCGCGACGTGTTCCTGACCAACCGCGAGGCGGTGCTGGAGATGCTCCAGCGGTTCAGCGAGGACCTGTCCCAATTGCAGCGCGCGATCCGCTGGGGGAAGGGCGACGAATTGTTCGACCTGTTCACCCGCACGCGCGCGGTGCGGCGGTCGATCGTCGAACAGGGTCAGGACGATGCCGCCCCCGATTTCGGGCGCACGCACGACTGAGCCCGAGTGTCTTTCCTGCAAACGCAGGAACCAGGGGGTTGCAGGCGAGGCGCTCGCGGCCCCGGGCTCCTGCGTTCGCAGGAGCACAAGAGGCTAATCCAGCACGTTGATCGCGGCATGCACCTGCGCCTCGATCTCCCGCCGCGGCAGCCCCGGCGCAATGACGTCGCCGAAGCGGAACGTGACCACCCCCGCCCGCTTCGCGCCGTGCCGCGGCCAGACGCCGCCGCTGTCGCAGGCGATCGGCACGGTCGGCATGCCGAGCATCCGATACAGCCCGGCGAACCCGGCCTTTAGCGGCGGATGCTCGCCGGGCGGCACCCGCGTCCCCTCGGGGAAGATCAGCACCGACCGGCCCGCCTCGCGCGCCGCCTGCGCGTCGCGCATCATCGATCGCAGCGCGGCGGCGTTGGCGTCGCGGTCCGCGACGATCGCGCCATAGCGTTTCGCCGCCCAGCCCCAGATCGGGACCTTCGTCAGTTCGCGCTTCAGCACGATGGCGGGCGCGTCCAGCAGGATCTGCAGCTCGATCGTCTCGAACATCGCCTGGTGCTTGCAGACGTAGAAGGCCGGACCGATCGGTCGCTCTCCCTCGATGCGGACGCGGATGCCCAGGATATGCCGCGTCGTCCAGCGGTGGAATCGCGTCCAGACGGCGGCATGCGCGACGATCGCGCGCTGCCCGAACAAGGCGGTCACCGGCACCGTCGCCACGATCGGCACCGACCCGCCGTAGAAGACGATACGGAACAGGATCGTGCGCACCCAGGCGATCACGACCCCATCCCCATCCACAAGGCGACGCGGCGCAGCAGCAGCTTGTCATATTCGCTGACGAGCGTCGCGAAGCGCGGATTGCCGGGCACCCCGTCGCCCAGGATCACCACGTCCTTGCCCAGCGTCGCGGCCAGTTCCATCCGCGCGCGGGGCAGGTGCCAGTCCGACGTGACCAGGCGG
>CAXTVB010000152.1:0-6729 GCA_964247555.1 uncultured Sphingomonas sp.
CCGCGAAGGCGAGCGCGAAGGGGATGGTGACCGCGACGATGATCGCGCTGCGCAAGTTTCCGAGGAAGAGCCACTGCAGCAGGAAGATCAGGACGATACCGACGACGAGGTTTTCCATGACGGTGTGCGTCGTCAGGTCGATCAAGTTCGACCGGTCGTAGATCGGCGTCAGCTGTACCCCGGGCGGCAGGATACCGGTGTTGTTGATCGTGTCGATCTCCGCCTTCACCGCGCGGATCGTCGGCATCGATTGCGCGCCGCGCTGCATCAGGACGATGCCCATCACGATGTCGTCGTCCTTGCCTTCGCCGGCGATGCCGAGCCGCGGCTGGTTGCCGACGCCGATCGATGCGACGTCCTTGATGAGGACCGGATTGCCCGCATTGGTCGCGACCAGCACGTTCTGGATCGCATCCACCGACTGGATCAGTCCGACCCCGCGGACGATCGCGGCCTGCGATCCGAAATTGATGGTCTGCGCACCGACATTGCCGTCGCTCTTGCCGATCGCCGCCAGCACCTGGCCGACCGTCACGCCGTGCGCGAGCAGCCGGTCCTCGTCGATCACGACCGAATAGTTGCGTAGCTTGCCGCCCCAGCCGGTCACGTCGACGACGCCGGGGATGCGCTTGAACCGGCGTTGCAGGACCCAGTCCTGGATCGTCTTCAGGTCCATCACCGAATAGCCCGCAGGCGCGGTCAGGCGGTAGCGGTAGATCTCGCCGATCGGGCTGGTGGGGGAGATCGTCGGCTGCGCGCCGCCGGGCAGGTTGCCGAGCGTGCTGAGCCGCCCCAGCACGCGCTGTTCCGCCTCGCGGAAGCCGACGTCGTAGCTGAACTGAATCTTCACGTCGGACAGCCCGAAGAGCGAGATCGTCCGGACCGCCGTGATGTTTGGGACGCCCGCGATCGCGACCTCGATCGGGATCGTGACGCCCCGTTCCATCTCCTCGGCGGAAATACCGTTCGACTGGGTGATGACCTCGACCATCGGCGGGACGGGATCGGGATAGGCCTCGATATTCAGGTTCGCGAACGCCACCCCGCCCGCGAGCACCTCGCCCACCAGCACTACGAGCATCAGCACCCGCTGGCGCAGCGCGAACTCGACGACCTTGTTCATGGCGATGCGCTCACTGGCCGGAGCCGGCTTCGTTCACGAACAGCGCACCCGCGGTCACGATCCGGTCGCCGCGCCTCAGCCCGCCGGCGATCGCCTCCATCCCCTCGCTGTCGCCCGCGATGGTGACGGTCTGCGCATGCAGCAGCCGGTTCGGCCCCAGCACCCAGACGCGCGCGGTATCGCCTTCGTGGATCACCGCCGCCGCCGGCACCAGCAACGCCGCGCCGGGTGCCGCCGCGCGCGCGATCTGGAAGCTGGCGAACATCTGCGGCTTCAGGGCCTCGCCCGGATTGGCCACCGTCGCACGAACCGGCAGGCGGTGGGTGGCAGGATCGAGCGCGGCGGCGACGTTGTCGATGACGGCGTGGAAGGTCCGGCCCGGATAGGCGGGCGTCGTGACCTCGACCGGATCACCCACATGCACCGACGCGGCATCGCCTTCGGGCAGTTGTGCGATCAGCCAGACATGGCCGAAATCGGCGATCGTCATGACGGGCTTGTCGCCGCCCGCGCCGACATATTGTCCCGGTGCCACGTCACGTGTCGCGACGACACCGGAGACGGGCGAGCGATACAGCGTCTTCGTCGAACTCGCGGCTCCGCCGCCCGCCTGCAACCGGCCGACCTCGTCCGGATCCTTGCCGAACAGCGCCAGCTTGTCGCGCGCGGCGGTCAGCGCAGCATCGGTGCTGCGCAGCGCGGACTGCGCGGTCACGGCGTCGCTTTGCGCCTGGCGGTAGTCCTTCAAGGCCCCGCCCGCCGTCTGGTAGATCGCCTGCTGCCGTGCGGCATTGTCGGTCGCGATCTTCAACTGCGCCGCCGCCGTCGCGCGTGCCGCTGCCGTGGCCGCCAGCGTGTTGCGCGCTTCGACGAAATCGGGCGAAGCGATCTTCAGCAGCGGCTGGCCACGGACGACATGCTGCCCCGCCTGGACGAACACCTCGGCGACTTGTCCGGAATAGGGCAGAAGCACCGGCGTACTGTGATCCTCGTCGACCGAGATCGTGCCGGTGGCGTCGACATGACTGCCGGCGATCCCGTCGCCGACCGTCTCCACCTTCATCTGCGCCAACTGTTCGGGCGTAGCCTGGAACGTACCGGCCGGGAGAGCGGCGGCCGGCGTGTCCGATGGCGGCGCGATCCAGTGCCAGGCACGGCCGGCCAGCAGTAGAACGACGATCGAAGCCGCGGCGATCAGCAACACGCGCCGTTGCTGCGCGCGGCCGAGCGCGCGGGCGGCCGGCAGGGGGTGGGCAGGATGGATATCTGTCACGTCGCACCACCCCGTCTGACCCGAGACCCGGACTTGCGGGAACCCATGGTGCGGCGCAATAGAGCCCGGGGCTTACAGCAGACTTACGGCGAGGGACGCGAGGCGTAATGCGGCTGTTGCTGGTGGAGGACGATGCCGCGCTGGCCGACGCGCTCCGCGCCGCGCTGGATCGGCGCGGTATCGCCAGCGATCATGCCGCCAACGCCAGCGACGCCGGCCAGATGCTGTCCGCCGCGCGGTACGGCGCGCTCATCCTCGACATCGGGCTATCCGACCGCAGCGGGATCGAAATTCTTCGCGACCTGCGGGGGCGGGGCGATCCCATTCCCGTCATCCTGCTGACCGCACGCGGCGAGATCGGCGACCGGATCGAGGGGCTGGATGCCGGCGCCGACGACTATCTGGTCAAGCCGTTCGCGGTCGAGGAACTCGTCGCGCGGTTGAAGGCGGTGCTCCGGCGGCAGGGCGCGTTCCAGGGCAGCGTGCTGGCCTTCGCCAATCTGCGCTTCGACACCGATTCGCGCGACGTGGCCGCCGACGATCGGCCGGTCATCCTGTCCGCGCGCGAGATGGAACTGCTTGCGCTGCTGATGCGGCGTGGCGGGCAGGTGGTCGCCAAGCGGCTGGTGGAGGACCAGCTCTATGGCCTGACGGGCTCGCTGGGGTCGAACGCGGTCGAGGTCTATGTCCACCGACTGCGCCGCAAGATCGAGGACGCGGGCGCGACGGCCCGGATCGAGACGATCCGCGGTGTCGGCTATATGCTGCGCGCGACGGCGTGAGGCTGCGCCTTCCGCGGTCCCTGATCCTACGGATCCTGCTGGTCGAGTTCGCGGCGATCGCCGGCGTCGTGCTGATCGTCGCGGTGCTGCTGGTGTCGGTGCTCCACCGGACGACCGCGCTGTATCAGGACCATGCGTTGCTGGATCAGGCGCGGACGATCGCGCTCGGCTTGCGCGAAGGCACGGCGGGCGAGCGGATCGACGAGACGAGCGCGATCTTGCCGACCTATTCGAGCACCTATGACGGGCGTGCATTCGTGATCGTCGACGCCGGAAGGCATGTCGTCATCGCCAGCCGATACGCCGATCGCGTGCCCTGGCGGCTGGTGCCCCGCCCGGCCGTCTCCGAACCGTTCCGCGCGGGCCATTTCGTCGGTGTCAGCCTGCCCGTACGGATCGGCGGCGAAGCCTTCTGGGTCGTGGTGTCGCAGGACGAGACACGGCCGGGCGCGATCTTGGACGATGTCGGCCGAGCGCTTCTCTCGCGCTATATCGCGTTGCTGCTCCCGATCCTGCTGTTGCTGCCGCTGGTCAACAGCCTGCTGATCCGCCGCCTCGTCGCCGCCGTCCGTACCGTGTCTGCGCGCGCGACGGAGATCGATGCGCGGACGCTCGACATCCGACTGGACGAGGCGGACCTGCCCGCGGAGGTCGTGCCGCTGGTACAGGCGACCAACGCGCTCGTCGCGCGGCTGGAGGACAGTTTCGCGCAACAATCGCAGTTCATCGCCAATGTCGTCCACGAATTGCGCACCCCGCTCGCGACGCTGCGCATCCGGATCGAGGGCATGGCCGATGCCGCGGTGCGGGACGCCATGGTGCGGCAAGTCGACCGGCTGTCGCATGTCGTGCGCCAGCTGAGCGATCTGGCCGCGCTGGAACGCGTGCCGGGCAGCGCGGTCGAGCGGTTCGATCTGGTCGCCCTTGCCGCCGAAACGATTGCGGCGGTGGTCGAGCAGGAGGTCGCGCGCGACCACGAGATCGGGCTCGACGCACCGGATCACGCGGTCATCATCACCGCGAACCGCATACTGATCGGGCTGGCGCTGTCGAACCTCGTCACCAATGCCGTTCGCCATACGCCGGCGGGCACGGTGGTGAGCGTTTCGGTGGAGGCCGACGGGAGGATCGCGGTGGCCGACAACGGCCCGGGCATCACGGCGCACGCGCCCGACCTGCTGACCCGCCGCTTCTGGCGTGCCGATCACGGCCGGTCGGACAGCGCCGGCCTGGGGCTGGCGATCGTCGACCGGGTCGCGAAGGTGCATGGGACGGCGTTGTCGATCGGGAACCGCGCGGGGGGTGGGGCGGTGTTTTCGATAGGGTTGGGGCAGGGTGCCCACCGATCATAGACGTCGGCCTCATCCTTCACCGCCTTCGGAGGCTCTCCCGTCTCCTAACGGGGGCAAGGGCGATCCGCTACCGCGGCAGAACGATCGTCGCGTCCAGCCCGCCGCCGTCGCGGTTCGCCAGTATGATCTCGCCGCTCGCCTCCTGAACGATGCTCCGCGCCAGCGCCAAACCCAGGCCGATCCCACCCGTTTCGCGGTTGCGGGACTGTTCCAGCCGGGTGAACGGATCGAACACGTCCGACATCCGGTCGTCGGGAATGCCAGGTCCCTCGTCCGCCACCACGATCCGCATTTCGGTGGGGGAGGTGTCGATGCGGACATCCGCGCGCTGGCCGTATTTCACCGCATTCTCGATCAGGTTGCGCACCGCGCGCCGCATCAGCGAGGGGCGCAGCCGGGTGCGCAGCCGGTCGGTCTCGGCGAAGCGTACGTCGCGGCCCAGATCGCGGAAATCCTCGACCACGGCATCGACCAGCGCGGCCAGGTCGACCTCGGTCGGCGCCTCGCTCGGCCGGCCGATCCGCGCGAGCGACAAGATGTCGTCCAACGTCCCGTTCATCTCCGCGATCGTCTCCGCCATGCGCGTGCGATCGGTTTCGTCCTCGACGGACTCGATCCGCACGCGCAGCGCAGCCAGTGGCGTGCGCAGATCGTGGCCGATCGCACCCAGCATCCGGTTCTTCTCGTCCAGCATCCCCGTCACCCGCCGGGTCAGCGCGTTGAACGCGGCGATCAGATGCGCGATGTCGGGCGGACCGCGCGGCGCGAGCAGCGGACCGTCCTCGCCGGGCGCGAACCGGTCCGCGGCCTGCGTGAGGTCGCGCAGGGGACGCGATATCCGGCGGCCGATCCAGATGACCGGCAGCAGGACGATGACGTACAGGATCAGCGTCTGCCCGATCAGCCGCCAGAACAGGAACCAGTCGCTTTCGGGCCAGGGCACGCGCTGGACGAGCCAGCCCCGGCCCGGCTGCTCGACCGCGATGACCAGTTCGCTGCGGATGTGCGTGCGCTGCTCGATCCGCCGCTGCCAGGGGGGCGCGTCGCGGGGATCGAGCGGGCGGACCGCGGAGGCGATGATCCCGGGCTTGAACCCGCCTTCGATCAGCACGGATCGCAGCCGGTCGTTGACATCGGCCTGCGGCGTCTCCTGCGCGGCGATCGGGTTGGCGGGCAGCCGCCGGATTCGCCCGCGATCAGGGGCCGGTCCGGGTCCTGGTCCGGGGCCCGGACCACGGCCCGTTGCGATGTGATCCACTGCGTCCAGCACGCGCGCCGCGACGGGGCCGGCAACCTGCTCCAGCCGCCCATGGCTGCGTTCGTGGACGAGCATCGCGAAGTTGATCGCCTGCGCGACGAACAAGGCGGCCGCGATCAGCAGGACCATCTGCCCCGCCAGGTTGCGCGGCCAGAACCACCGCGTCACGAACCTCACAGGCGCGTGACCTCGGCGGCGAGCGTATAGCCGCCGCCCCAGACGGTCTTGATGATCTCTGGCGTCCTCGCGTCCGCCTCGATCTTGCGGCGAAGGCGGCTGACCTGGTTGTCGATCGCGCGGTCGAACGCCGCCGCCTCCCGCCCCTGCGTCAGGTCCAGCAGCTGGTCGCGGGTCAGCACTTGGCGTGGCCGGGTGACGAGCGCGAGGAGCAGGTTGTACTCGCCCGTCGACAGCGGCAGCGACACGCCCTCGCGGTCGATCAGCGCGCGCTCGCCGGTCTTCAGAACCCAGCCGGCAAAGGCGTAGGAGCCGCTTTCCGGCGGATGCTGGCGCTTGCCGCCCGCGGTGGCGCGGCGCAGGACGACCTTCACCCGGGTCGCCAGCTCGCGCGGGGAAAAGGGTTTCACGACATAATCGTCCGCGCCCATTTCCAGGCCGACGATCCGGTCGGTCTCCTCGGTCCGCGCGGTCAGCAGGATCACCGGCGTATCGCTGGTCGCCGCGATATGGCGGCACAGGCTGAGCCCGTCTTCGCCCGGCATCATGACGTCCAGGATCGCCAGGTCGATCGCATAGGCCGCCAGCCGCGTGCGCGCGCTCGCGGCATCACCCGCCTGGGTCACCCGGAACCCCTGCTTGGTCAGATATTGCGCGAGCGGTTCGCGGATCGATCGCTCGTCGTCGACGAGCAGGAGGTGGGGACCATCGGCCATCGGCGGTGGCTATAGCAGGTTCGGCGAGCGCCGGCGTCTATTGCTGGC
>CAXTVB010000153.1:0-1588 GCA_964247555.1 uncultured Sphingomonas sp.
GGCGCGGTCGAGATCACCAGCATGAACCACGGCTTCGCGGTCGAGCGCGGCTCGCTGCCCTCGAATGTCCGCGAGACGCATGTGTCGCTGTTCGACGGTAGCAATGCGGGGCTGGAACTGACCGACCGCCCGGCGTTCAGTGTGCAGTACCATCCTGAGGCGAGCCCTGGGCCGCAGGACAGTTTGTACCTGTTCGAGCGGTTTGTGGGGATGCTATAGTGCAGCCGATTGAGTATCTCGTTGCGGCAACAGTGGTAGCCGTGCGGCGACGTGCGACCATCGCGGCTTTACCGCAAACATCAGAAGACTTAAAAGATCTTATTGAAAAGACGTTCTCAATAAAAATATCGGACGTGGTGTTTCGCGATTTGATATTAAATCTACGGGCAAGTAGTCTGTTGCGTGTCGTACATGACGATTACGCCGGCGAGATATTTACTATACTGAAAACGAGAATGGATAAACCATCAGGCGATTTGGCCGAGGTTTTGACTAAAGCAGAATGGGGTGGGAACAGCTTGCTCGGCCGGGTTTTTTCGAACGATAAATACTGGGAAGACTTAAGTAGATTTATCAATCAGCAATCTGAGGTAAACCAAGAGCCTGATGGTATTGAAAACTCTATTCCGGCGTCTGATCGGTTAGTCACGTTGACGCACAATCAAGCTGTTGAGATCGAAGAAAAGACTGACGAGATAATAAATCATGTGTCAGCGCTAAACCAAATGGATGGCGAGCCTAACCTGCGAGAATTGGTACTTGGTCAGCTAAGAGCCGGTAAGGAACTCATCCAAGCGGGTACTTTTAGAGTCTATGCTCTTGAAAGTACATTGATAGAAGGTCTGCGCTTCATCGCAAAACGGTATGAGCGCGAAGGTGTCGCCGCTTTGGCTGCTGCCCTGATAATGATAATTTTCCGGCATATCGGAATCGATATCTAATGCCCAAACGCACCGACATCTCCTCCATCCTCGTCATCGGCGCAGGACCCATCGTCATCGGGCAGGCGTGCGAGTTCGATTATTCGGGCACGCAGGCGATCAAGGCGTTGAAGGAGGAGGGCTACCGGATCGTCCTCGTCAATTCGAACCCCGCGACGATCATGACCGATCCCGAACTGGCGGACGCGACCTATGTCGAGCCGATCACCCCCGAGGTCGTCGCCGCGATCATCGCTAAGGAGCGGCCGGACGCGGTGCTGCCGACGATGGGCGGGCAGACCGCGCTCAACACCGCGCTGGCGCTGTTCCGCGACGGCACGCTGGAGAAATACGGCGTCCAGATGATCGGCGCGGATGCCGATGCGATCGACATGGCGGAGGATCGGCTGAAGTTCCGCGATGCGATGGACCGGATCGGGCTCGAAAGCGCGCGCTCGGCGATCGCGCATACCGAGGCGGAGGCGCTGGTGGGGCTGGAGAAGACCGGGCTGCCCTCGATCATCCGGCCCAGCTTCACGATGGGCGGTTCGGGCGGCGGCATCGCGTATAACCGCGAGGAATTTTTGGAGATCGTTCGGCGCGGGCTCGACCTGTCGCCGACCACCGAGGTGCTGATCGAGGAATCGCTGCTCGGCTGGAAGGAATAT
>CAXTVB010000153.1:1598-6700 GCA_964247555.1 uncultured Sphingomonas sp.
CATCTGCTCGATCGAGAATATCGATCCGATGGGGGTGCACACCGGCGATTCGATTACGGTCGCGCCCGCGCTGACGCTGACCGACAAGGAATATCAGATCATGCGCAACGCGAGCATCGCGGTGCTGCGCGAGATCGGTGTGGAAACGGGTGGTTCGAACGTACAGTTCGCGGTCAATCCGAAGGACGGCCGGCTGATCGTCATCGAGATGAACCCGCGCGTGTCGCGCTCGTCGGCGCTGGCGTCGAAGGCGACGGGCTTCCCTATCGCGAAGGTCGCCGCCAAGCTGGCGGTCGGCTATACGCTGGACGAGATCACCAACGACATCACCGGCGCGACGCCCGCGTCGTTCGAACCGACGATCGATTACGTCGTCACCAAGATCCCGCGTTTCGCGTTCGAGAAGTTCAAGGGCGCGTCGCCCAACCTCGGCACGGCGATGAAGAGCGTCGGCGAAGTCATGGCGATCGGGCGCAATTTCCAGGAAAGCGTGCAGAAGGCGTTGCGGGGGCTGGAGACCGGGCTGAGCGGCTTCAACCAGGTCGACCATCTCGTCGGCGCACCGCGCGCGGAGATCGAGGCGGCGCTGGCGACCGCGACGCCGGACCGGCTGCTGGTCGCGGCGCAGGCGTTGCGCGAAGGGTTCACCGTCGCCGAGGTCGCCGCGATCGCGAAGTACGATCCGTGGTTCCTGGAGCAGATCGCCGGGATCATCGCGGCGGAGGAGGAGGTCGCGACCGGCGGCCTGCCGATCGAGGCGGCGGGGATGCGGCGGCTGAAGTCGATGGGGTTCAGCGACAAGCGGCTCGCCTATCTCGCGCTCAAATCCGCCAATCTGCGCGGGATGGAACGCGGGATCGCGCGCGGGTCGGGGCTGATCCACGATGCGGTGGTCGCGATGACCGGCGGCGTGACCGAGGACGAGGTACGTGCGTTGCGCCACCGGCTGGGCGTGCGGCCCGTCTTCAAGCGGATCGACACCTGCGCCGCGGAATTCGACGCCAAGACGCCTTACATGTATTCGACCTACGAGGCGCCCAGCTTCGGCGAGCCCGAGAACGAGAGCATGCCGACCGATCGGAAGAAGGTCGTGATCCTGGGCGGCGGACCGAACCGGATCGGTCAGGGGATCGAGTTCGATTATTGCTGCTGCCACGCCTGCTTCGCGCTGGGCGCCAAGGAGCAGGGGGGGGCAGGCTATGAGACGATCATGGTCAACTGCAATCCGGAGACGGTGAGCACCGACTATGACACCTCCGACCGGCTGTACTTCGAGCCGCTGACCGCGGAGGACGTGCTGGAAATCCTGCACATCGAACAGCAGAACGGCACGCTGGCGGGCGTCATCGTCCAGTTCGGCGGGCAGACCCCGCTCAACCTCGCGCGCGCGCTCGAGGCGGCGGGGATCCCGATCCTCGGCACCTCGCCCGATGCGATCGACCTGGCGGAGGACCGCGAGCGGTTCGCCGATCTCGTCTCGAAGCTGAAACTGCGTCAGCCCGCCAACGGCCTGGCACGCAGCCGCGACGAGGCGATCGCGGCGGCGGAACGGATCGGCTATCCAGTGCTGATGCGGCCGAGCTACGTGCTGGGCGGGCGGGCGATGGAGATCGTCGACGGGCCGGCGCAGCTCGACGACTATATCCAGACCGCGGTGCAGGTGTCGGGCGAGTCGCCGGTGCTGATCGACCAGTATCTGCGCGATGCTGTCGAGGTGGACGTCGATGCGATCTGCGACGGGACCGACGTCGTCGTCGCTGGCGTGCTCCAGCATATCGAGGAGGCGGGGGTCCATTCGGGCGACAGCGCCTGCTCGATCCCGCCGTACAGCCTGACGGCGGAGGTCATCGCCGAGATCGAACGCCAGACCGTGCTGCTGGCGCATGCGCTGCGAGTCGTCGGGCTGATGAACATCCAGTTCGCGGTGAAGGACGAGCTGGTCTACCTCATCGAGGTCAATCCGCGCGCCAGCCGGACGGTGCCATTCGTCGCGAAGGCGATCGGCGCGCCGATCGCGAAGATCGCGGCGCGGGTGATGGCTGGGGAGAAGCTTGCCGATTTGCCGGCGATCGACCGGCATATCGAATATTATGCGGTGAAGGAGGCGGTGTTCCCCTTCAATAAATTCCCCGGCGTCGATCCGGTGCTGTCACCCGTGATGAAATCCACCGGCGAAGTGATGGGGATCGCCTCCGATTTCACGACGGCGTTCGCGAAGGCGCAGCTTGGAGCCGGGACCGTATTGCCGACGGCCGGCGCCGTCTTCGTCAGCGTCAAGGATACGGACAAGGTCATCGTCGTCCCCGGCGTCCGCGCGCTGGCGGAGAAGGGGTTTACGATCGTCGCGACCGGCGGCACCGCCGATCACCTGATCGCCGCGGGCGTAGCGGTGGAACGCGTCAACAAGGTGGCGCAGGGCCGGCCGCATATCGTCGACCGGATCAAGGACGGCGGGATCGACCTGATCTTCAACACGACTGAAGGGTGGCAGAGCCTGAAGGACTCCAAACCGATCCGCCAAGCGGCGCTGGCGCAGCGCATTCCCTACTTCACCACCGCGTCGGCCAGTGTAGAGGCGGCGAACGCGATCGCGGCGGGCGTGACGGCGAGCCTTGAAGTACGGCCGCTCCAATCCTATTATTCGCAATCGCACGACTGACCCCGACATCGAGAGCGTGATGTGCGGGCGAGCCGATACCGGTTCGCGCGGGGTAACGGGAATTGGGGACGAAGCGATGGCGACCGTCGAGAAGATGCCGATGCTGCAGGAAGGCTATGAGACGCTGAGCGCGGATCTCAAGCGTCTCAAGGCCGAGCGTCCATTGATCGTGGATGCGATCGAGGAAGCGCGCGCGCATGGCGATCTGTCGGAAAATGCGGAATATCACGCCGCCAAGGAGCAGCAGGGCCAGAACGAGGCGACGATCAGCGATATCGAGGACAAATTGTCCCGCGCGCAGATCATCGATCCCAAGGAACTGTCCGGCGACAAGGTGGTCTTCGGCGCGACCGTGACCCTGATCGACGAGGACGAGAAGCCCGTCACCTATCAGATCGTCGGCCAGACCGAGGCGAACGCGAAGGTCGGGCGGATCAGCTACAATTCCCCGCTCGGCCGCGCGCTGATCGGTCGCAAGGTCGACGACGAGGTCGAGGTGACGGTGCCGTCGGGCGACCGTTATTACCTCGTGTCCAAGATCGCGTTCATCTGAGCAGGCTCCGTCTGCGGGAAGCGCCGGCCACCTGGGCGGTCACCGGCGTGACGCTTCTCGTCTCCGCCGTCATCCTGCTGTCCCGCCATCTGGACTGGGCGGCGATCCAGCTGGGTTTCATCCCGTTGCGCGTCTCCGCCAACGTCGTTCCGCCGGATCATCTGTTCTGGATGCCGGCCTGGCTCACCCCACTGACCGCGACTCTGGTGCATGGCGGGATCGCGCATATCGCGTTCAACCTCGTGATGCTGGCATATTGCGGGCAGGCGACCGAGAAGGTCGTCGGTTCGGCCGGGATCGCGGTGCTGTACGTCGTCGGCGCCTATTTCGCCGCGTTCGGGCAATGGGCGATGGACCCGTCGCTCGTCCAGCCGATGATCGGGGCCAGCGGCGCGATCTCCGCGGTGGTCGGCGCTTACGCGCTCCTGTTCGGCAAGCGGCGCGCGAAGGCGGTGGGACCGATTTCGGGGGACGTCGTCCATATCGTCTGGCTGGCGGTTGCCTGGGTCGGCATCCAGCTGCTCATCGGCTTCGCGGGAATGGGGATGGGCGGCAACATCGCGATCGGCGCGCATATCGGCGGGTTCGTTGCCGGGCTGGTATTGGCGAGGCCGTTGTTGCTTTGGCGGTATCGGCACGCCTGAGGGTCGGAGCCGGCGGCGGTTGCCTCCACATTACGTCACCCTGACCTCGAGCGGGGGTCCCGCGTCTTCCTGCCGCTCGAAGAAGCGGGGCTCCTGTCGAGCCCGGGGTGACGAGAAGGGGGCTAGGACCTACTCGTCCGCACCCTTCAGCATGTCCGGTTCCAGCAGCCGGTGCATGTGGACGACGACGAATTTCATCTCCGCATCGTCGACCGTCCCCTGCGCGGCGGCACGCCAAGCCTTCCCGGCGCTGGCGAGATCGGGGAAGACGCCGACGATCTCGATCGAGGTCAGATCGTCGAAGTCCAGACCGCGCGGATCGCTGACGCGGCCGCCGAAGACGAGGTGAAGCTTGCTCATCCCCGTCTCCTAGCGGCGGATCGGCGCGGATAGAAGCATCAACCCCGATCGGTCGCCGATTTCGCCGCGGCGGTGCCGGCATGCTGCGCGACCGTGACCAGGCTCTCGACGAGTCCGCGCACCTGCGACCGCGCCGAAGTCTTGGTCAGGCCCAGCTGGCTCAATTCGGTTTGGCCCGTCTCGCGCGCCGCGGCGACCGCGGCGCGGGCGCGCTCGCTCAGGGTTTTTCCAACGGGGGCAAGCAGTTCCTTCTCCTGAGCCGATCGCGGGAGCAGCGCACCGACGAGCGCGCCGAGCGCGAGCCCGCCGACGAGGATGCCCAGCGGGTTCGAATCGATACCCTCCGCGGTGCGCCGGGCGGCGTCCGCTGCAGCGTCGCGCGAGCTGCCCAGCGCCGAACCGGCCTTGTCCTTCACGCGGGCAATGGTCCGGGGCGGAGCAGCTTCGGGGGTGTCGTGAACGAAGCGACCATGCGAGTCGCGGGCTTCGGTATGGATCGGATCGGTCATGATGCTTCCTTTACGCGTGCGGGGACTTGCCCGGCTTGCTGACGATGTGGCGACCGCGACGAACCGCCTTCGCGATCGGACGGCGGGCGAAGAACAGACCCGCGATCAGCGCGACGCCCGCGATGATCGCCGGGTTGCGCCGCGCACCGGCGACCCCGGCCTTCGCCGCGGCGGTGCCGCGATCCGCGATCTCGCTGACGGTGGTGCGCGCGAGCGTCTTGGGATCGAGCTTGGTCTGGAGCGTGTTGACCGTCGACGACAACCGCTCGCGCGCTGCGGCGGCATCGCGCTCGGCATCGGCCAGACGCTTGGCCGGATCGTTCATGGCAGTTCCTCCAGTCGGGGCGGGGAGAGCCGCCCCTTGCCGATGAGGCCCA
>CAXTVB010000154.1:0-6674 GCA_964247555.1 uncultured Sphingomonas sp.
CGAGAAGGTCCGGATCACCAATTACGATACCGCAACCGGCGCGGCGGCGGCGGCGCAGCGTGCGATCGCGGAGGGCGCGCAGCTGATCCTGGGGCCGCTGCTGGCGGAGGACGTCCGCGCGGTCGCCCCGATCGCGCATGCCGCGAACGTGCCCGTCATCAGCTTCTCCAACGATGGCGGCGTCGCGGGCGGCGGGACCTATGTGATGGGCTATGTCCCCGCACAGTCGGTCGACCGGGTCGTCGGCTATGCGCATGGCCGCGGGGTCAGCGCGTTCGGCGCGTTGGTCCCCAACGGCCTGTACGGACAGCGCGCATCGACCGCGTTCCTGCGCTCCGTCGAGGGCGCGGGTGGCCAGGTCGTGTCGCTCCAGACCTATGGCCGCGCGACCGGCGGGATCGCCGCCGCGGCGGGCAAGCTGGCGGCCAAGGCGCCCTATGGCGCGGTCCTGATCGCCGATTCGGGCGCGACCGCCGCGCTCGCCGCGCCCGCTTTACGCAAGCAGAGCGGACCGTCGATGCATGTGCTGGGTACCGAGCTGTGGAATTCGGAAACCGGCATCGGCGCGAAGCCCGCGCTGGCGGGTGCCTGGTTCGCCAGCGTCGCGGACAATCTGTACCGGCAATATGCCACGAAATACCGCACGCGCTTCGGCACCTCGCCCTATCGCCTGTCGAGCCTCGGCTATGACGCGGTGCTGCTGACGGTCAGGATCGCGCGCGACTGGCGACCGGGATCGCCCTTCCCGGAAAACCGCCTGCGCGATCAGGACGGGTTCGCCGGGCTGGACGGCGCGTTCCGATTCGGCCGCGACGGCATCGCCGAACGCGCGCTGGAGGTGCAGGAGATCCGCGCCGGCGGGCCGGTGGTGGTATCGCCGGCACCGAGCGGGTTCGGGGGGCAGTAGGGCGCCTTCACCCTCCCTTCCCACGGCCTTCGGCCGCGGGCCCCTTCCCTCTCCCGCCGGGAGAGGGAGAGACGCCGGAGGCGGCGAAGGGTGAGGGTGACCCTCTCCGTTGCCCCCCCCCTCGTCACCCCGGCCTTGTGCCGGGGTCCATCGTGCCGCGCGCGCTTCCATGGAGCCGCTTTCCCGTCGCTCGCGGAGCCATGGACCCCGGCGCAAGGCCGGGTGACGGAGGATCAGGCGACCTGCAAGCTCGACATCACCACTTCCGGCAGGATCGCATCGAGCAACAACGCCCCCGCCTCCGTCACCCGCAGCCAATCCCCCTCGCGCACGATCAGTCCCAAGACCGCCAACCGCGCCACCGCATCGTCGTCGATCGGCGCGACGCCCCCCGCCAGCCCCGCGATCCGCGTCAGATCCACCCCCTCGCGCAACCGCAGCCCCATCAGCAGCGCCTCGGTCGCGCGGTCGTGGGGGATCAGCGGATCCTCGATCTCCATCCCGTGGCCGTTGCGATCCACCGCGGCGATCCAGTTCTCGGGCTTCTTGCGCCGCGCCGTCGCCATCCCGCCGCGCCGGCCATGCGCGCCCGGCCCGACGCCGGCATAATCGCCGTAGCGCCAATAGGTCAGGTTGTGCCGGCTTTCCGCCCCGACGCGCGCATGGTTGGAGGTCTCGTACGCGGGCACCCCCGCCGCCGCCGTCATCGCGCGCGTGGCCTCGAACAGGTCGGCCGCCGCATCGCCGTCCGGAATGGCGATCCGCCCCGCCGCCGCCTCGGTCGCGAAACGCGTGCCGGGTTCGATCGTCAGCTGGTACAGCGACAGATGCTCGGTGCCGAACGACAGCGCCCGCGCCAGTTCCCCCTCCCATGCCGCCAGCGTCTGTCCGGGCAGCGCATAGATCAGATCGAAGCTGACGCGCGCGAACGCGCCTTGCGCGGTGGCCAGCGCCGCCAGCCCCTCCGCCGCCCCGTGCGCACGGCCGAGGAACCGCAGCGCTTCGTCGTCGAGCGACTGCAGCCCCAGCGACACCCGGTTCACCCCCGCCGCCGCGAGATCGGCGAACCGCGCCGCCTCGACCGAGGACGGGTTCGCCTCCAGCGTGATCTCGACATCCCCCGCCACGCGCCAATGCCCCGCGGCGGCGTCGATGATCGCCGCGACCGTCTCGGGCGGCATCAGCGACGGGGTGCCGCCGCCGAAGAAGATCGATCCCAATGTCCGCCCCGGCAGCATCGCCGCTTCGTGACGCAGGTCCGCCAGCAGCGCGTCGCGCCATGCCGCCTGGTCCACCGCGGCGCGGACATGGCTGTTGAAATCGCAATAGGGGCATTTGGACACGCAGAACGGCCAGTGCACGTAGAGCGCGAACGGCGCGTCCGGCGATGATGTTTGGCTGCGGTTCATGCAGCGCCGCTATGGCCCGCGATGGCAGCCGAAGGAAGAGACATGGCAAGAAGCGACGCACGCGAACTGGGCCTGCTGCTCGCCGCCGCGATCGCCATCGCGTCCGGTGTGCTCGCAGGCTGCGCTGCCGAACCCCCGCGCGTCGTCGAACGCCGGACCAGCGACGCGCCTGCCGCGCGCGGGGCCGGCCTGCTCCGGCAGGCGATGCTGAACGACCAGAACGCCGCACGCGCTGCGGCCGGTGCCGCGCCGCTGCGCTGGAGCGACATTTTGGCGGCCGACGCCATGACCTATGCGCGCACGCTCGCGGCAAGCCGGCGCTTCGAACATGCCGAACAGCCGCAAGGGCCCGGACGCGAGGGCGAGAATCTGTGGACGGGCACGCGCGGCGCCTATTCCTACGACGAGATGGTCGGGCATTGGGTGGCGGAGAAGAAGGACGTGGTCAACCTGCCGGTGCCCTCGTCCAGCCGGACCGGGCGGTTCGGCGATGTCGGCCATTATACGCAGATCGTATGGCGCGCGACGACATCCGTCGGCTGCGCGGTGGCGAGCAACGCGACCGACGATTATCTGGTCTGCCGGTACGCGCCGCCGGGGAATATCGTGGGATTGCGGGACTTCTGAGGCGTCTTCCCCGTCATGCCGCATGCTTCCCGTCATCCCCGCGAAAGCGGGGACCCATCTCCCACCCTCATGCTGGAAGGAAATGGGTCCCCGCTTTCGCGGGGATGACGGATGGGGGCGGTTGGCAACGCCGACCGTTCCTTCAACCCTACCGCGGCAGAACCCGCGTCAGGATCATCGACCCCGGCGTCGCCGGCACCCGGCCGTCGAACAGCGCATTCTGGTCCACGTCGCGGCCGTAGAAATCGCGAGTCCGCCCGCCGTCGACGCCGACATTGCTCGCCTCGATCGTCGCACCGGCATAGGCACCGCGGGTGTTGGTCAGCAGGACGACGTCGGCCCGGCCCAGATTGGCCTGGCCGTCGGTCGAATAGGTCACGACCGACAGCCCGGCATTGGCGGTCAGCGCGAACTTGCTGCCGGCGCGGAAGGCGTTCACCGCCTTGTTGTTCATCAGCAGGAAGATGATCGAACCGCCCTGCGCGCCGATCTGCGCGCCGATGCTCAGCCCGCCGAAATTGTAGAAGGCGGGCGGCGTCCACGTGCCGCCATGGCGAACGGTCACGACGCCCGACCCGCCCTTGCCGCCGATGATGAAGCCCGCCTTGCCATATTCGGGGACGATATACATACCGCGCGCGCGGCTCATGATGCCGGCCTCGCCCCGGTCGCGCTGGAACTCGACCGCGACCGATGCCGCCTTGTCGACCAGCTTCTGCGGCCCGCGCGCGTTATCGCTGTTCGCGCTGGGGTGGCGCTGCTGCCCGGCGGCGATGGCGGGCGTGCCGGCCAGCATGAGGGCGATCGCCGTCGTGGCGAGAATGCCGGATGCAAGGGTTCGCTTGGCCATGGGTCTTGTCCTTGTGTGCGGATCGGTCGGCGGAACGATGCCGGCGTCGAGCCGGGTCAACCGAGGATCGCGCGCGAGGTTCCGCCGGCGATCGCTGTCGACGCTTTCGTCATGCCGGACTTGATCCCGCATCCATCCATCCGCGAGCCACATGTTCGCGGCACGATCGACCCCGGCGCAAGGCCGGGGTGACGGGGTAGGGATCAAGCCCCCAGCATCTTGATGATCCCCGAAAAGTCGGTGCCCCCCTTCCCCATCCCGGCAAACGCCTCGTACAATTCGGTCGCGCGCTCGCCCATCGGCGCCGCGAAGCTCGCATCCTTCGCCGCCGCCATCGCGAGCCGCAGGTCCTTCAGCATCAGCGCGGCCGCGAAGCCGCCCCGATAGTCGTGGTCGGCAGGCGTGTCCGGCCCGACCCCCGGCAACGGCGCATAAGTCGTCATCGACCAGCTCTGCCCCGACGATACGCTGGAAATGTCGTAGAATTTCTGCGGATCGAGGCCGAGCTTCTCCGCCAGCAGGAACGCCTCGCACGTCGCGACCATCGTCGCGCCCAGCAGCATGTTGTTGCAGATCTTCGCCGCCTGTCCCGCACCGCTCGACCCGGCATGGATCACCGCCTTGCCCATGTCGGTCAGATACGGCTCGGCGCGGTCGAACCCTTCGTTGCTGCCGCCGACCATGAAGGTCAGCGTACCCGCCGCCGCCGCGCCGATCCCGCCCGATACCGGCGCGTCGACCGCGGTCAGCCCCTTGGCGAGCGCCGCCGCCGCGACGCGCTTCGCGGTGGCGACGTCGATCGTCGAGCAATCGATCAGGATCGCCGACGGCGGCGCGACACCGAAGACGCTGTCGGTATAGACCTGTTCGACATGGCTTCCCGCGGGCAGCATCGTGACGATGGCCTCCGCCCCGTCCGCCGCCTCCGCGGCGCTGGCGACGGGCAGGCAGCCCGCGGCCTTGGCCTTGTCGAGTGCGTCCTGCGACAGGTCGAAGGCGCGGACATCGTGCCCCTTCTTCGCGAGGTTGGCGGCCATCCCGCCGCCCATATTGCCCAAACCGATGAACCCGACGCGTGCCATTCTTCTCTCCTGTTTCCATCTCCCCTTCCGCTTGCGGGAGGGGCCGCGGGGGGGCGCTCGCCATCCGCGGGTTGTGACGCCGGTCGAAACGCGTTTTCAACCGATACCGTTTGCCGAGAGCGAGCGCCCACCCCCCAACCCCCTCCCGTAAACGGGAGGGGGAGCAGGAGCTACTTCCCCGTCCAGAGGCCCGGCCGCTTCTCCACGAACGCCGCCATGCCTTCGCTCTGATCCTCGCTCCCGAACAACCCGTGGAACAGGCGCCGTTCGAACTGCACCCCCATCGCCAGACCCGTCTCGAACGCGGCAGTCACCATTTCCTTGTTCGCCAGCACCGCCAGCGGTGCCATGGCGGCGATCGTCGCGGCGGTCTTCACCGCCTCCTCGACCAGGTCGGCGGCGGGGACGATACGGCTGACCAGCCCGGCGCGTTCGGCCTCGGCGGCGTCCATCATCCGGCCGGTCAGGCACATCTCCATCGCCTTCGCCTTGCCGACCGAGCGGGTCAGCCGCTGCGACCCGCCCATGCCCGGCGCGACCGCCAGCTTGATCTCGGGCTGGCCGAACTTCGCATTGTCCGCCGCCAGGATGAAGTCGCACATCATCGCCAGCTCGCACCCGCCGCCCAAGGCGTAGCCCGCGACCGCGGCGATGACGGGCTTGCGCGTCTTCGCGAACCGGTCCCAGCCCGCGAAGAAGTCGCTGCCGTACATGTCGGCGAAGCCCTGTGCCTGCATCTCCTTGATGTCCGCCCCCGCGGCGAACGCCTTCTCGCTGCCGGTCAGCACCGCGCAGCCTTGGCCGGGATCGGCGTCGAATGCGGCGAAGGCGGCGAGCAGGTCGGCGAGGACCTGGCTGTTCAGGGCGTTGAGCGCCTGCGGACGGTTGAGCGTGACCAGCGTCACGCGGTCGCGCCGTTCGACGAGGATGGTTTCGTAGGTGGGCATTGTATTCTCTCTCCTTTGTCCTCCTCCATCCGTCACCCCAGCGAAGGCAGGGGTCTCATGCGGCTTGAGACCCCAGCCTTCGCTGGGGTGACGGTTATGGGAGTGACCCTCATCCCGGTGTCCACGCCTCATCGTCCGCCAGCGGCGCGAAGATCTGGTCGATCACGTGGTCCGTCACCCCCTCGGGCGTATCGGGGTTCCAGCGCGGTGCATTGTCCTTGTCGACGATCACCGCGCGCACCCCTTCCAGGAAATCGTGCCGCTGCACCACGCGCGCACCGACCGCATATTCCTGGCGCATCTCGTCCTCGAACGTCGCCATCGCGCGCCCGTCCTGCAGAAGCTTCAGGCTGACCTTCATCGTCTGCGGCGACTTGGTCTTCAGCGTGGTTAGCGTCGTCTGTGCGAAATCGCCGCTATCGCTTTGTAATGCATCGTAAATGTCTTCCAGCCTGTCGCTGGCGAACAGCTGGTCGATCGCCTCGGCGTGCGCAACGATCGCCGCTTTCGACGGCACGATCGCCAGCCGGTCGAGCGCGCCGGCCACGGCCTGCGGCGCCGCACCGATCATCGCCTTCGCCTCGTCCAGCGCCGCGGCCGGCAAATATTGCGTGGCGAGCCCGAGCGCCAGGCACTCCGCCCCGTCCAGCCGGTGTCCGGTCAGCGCCAGATACTGCCCCATCCGCCCCGGCAACCGCGACAGATACCAGCCGCCGCCGACATCGGGAAACAGCCCGATTCCGGTTTCCGGCATGGCGAACTTCGTATTCTCCGTGGCGATCCGATAGTCGCACGGCAGCGCGAGACCCACGCCGCCCCCCATCGTGATCCCGTCCAGGACCGCGAACGTCG
>CAXTVB010000155.1:0-6623 GCA_964247555.1 uncultured Sphingomonas sp.
CCAGCCCCATTGCCCGGTGAAACGCCACGCCCGAGCCCCTGATTAACCTTGATGCCCGATCGGATCGCATGGTGCCAGCCGAAAGCGCAAGTGTGTCATGTTTCGTCAATAATTCGCGCGTGCCGTCTGCATCAGCTTGCGGAACATGCCGAGCCCCCGGGTGCGGTGCACGGTCTGCGGGGGCGGTGCCAGCGCGCGCAGATCGACCGGATCGGTCGCCGCGTAGAAGGCCAACCCCGCCAGCGTCGCGAAGGCGGGGCCGCCATGCGCCTCGGGCAGCGCGGTCAGCCCGCGCGGTCGCCCGATCCGGACCGACCGGCCGAGCGCCGCCTGCGCGTAATCCGCGACGCCCTTCAGCTCCGCGCCGCCGCCCGTCAGCACGACCTGGCGCCCCACCGGCCCTTCGAACTTCAGCGCGGCGAGCGCTTTGCGCACCTCGCCCATCTGATGTTCCAGCCGTTGGCGGATGACCGAGATCAGCTGCGCCTTGGTGATCTGCATCCCCTCCCCCGCGCCATCCTCGGCGGAGATCGGCACGACCGGGATCATGTCGTGATTGTCGCGCGGGCTCGCATTGGCGGAACCGTGGAAGCATTTCATCCGCTCGGCATTCTGCCGCCGCGTCCCGAAGGCGGAGGCGATGTCGTCGGTGATGTCCTGCGCGCCGACGGGAATCGAGGTCAGCCCGACCAGCATCCCGCCTGCGAACAGCGACACGTTGGTGATGCCCGCGCCCATCTCCACCAGCGCGACGCCCAGCTCGCGCTCCTCCTCGCTCAGGCACGCAAGCCCGGTCGCGACCGGCGAGGCGATGATCGACTTCACCTCCAGATGCGCCGAGCGCACGCAGAGATCGAGGTTGCGCACCGGCGATCCGTCCGCGGCGACGACGTGGATATGCACGCCCAGCCGGTCGGCATGCAGCCCCAGCGGCTTCTTGACGCCGGTCAGCCCGTCGAGCGTGTAGAGCGCGGGCTGCGCGTGCAGCACCATGCGCCCCTGCGGATCGATCGAGTTGCGCCCCGCCGCCAGCAGCGCATCGATGTCCTGCTGCTCGACCCGGTGGCCGCCCAGCTCGAATTCCACCTCGGCGACGTCGCTGACGAGCCCGCCCGCGGAGAAGCCGACCCAGACATTCTCGATGTTGATCCCGGCGATCCGTTCCGCCTGCTCGACCGCCTCGCGCACCGCGGCTTCGGTCGCGGCCATGTCGGCGATATAGCCGCGCTTGACCCCGCGGCTCTCGCGCTGGCCGGTGCCCAGCACGATCAGCTCGCCGCCATCGCCCTTCTGCGCGATCATCGCCGACACCTTCGACGACCCGATGTCGAGCGCGGTGATGAGTCCTTCCGGTGCGGCCTTCGCCATGCCCCTAGCCTTCCCCGATTGCCAAGTGACCGGCCCCCGCGACCGCCCCCGTCGTCTTGTCGTTCGTCTTCGCCCCACCCGCTTCGACCGCGTCGGTCTTCGCATCGCCCGGATCCGCGACCTCGCGCGCCATGCTGGCCCCCGGCTTGCGCGCGACGAGCTTCGCCGGATCGCGCATGTCGAAGCGCAGCCAGCCGCGCCCGAGCAACGGTCGTTCCCCCTGGAGTGCGGCGAATTTCATGATGGCATGCCCTGCATCGTCTTCGGGAAGCAGCAGAGTCTCGCCCGAGTCGAACGTCAAGTCCCATCGACGATTGCCGACCCAGGTCGCGGCCGTCACCCGGGATTTCAGCGCGGGCGCGGCGGCCAGCAGCGTCTGGTAGCTCGCCTCCTGCAGGTCCGCGCCCGGGCCGATGACCAGCGGCAGGTTGGGGATCGCGTCGGGCTTCACCGGCTCCAGCAACACGCCCTTGGCATCGATCAGCGTCAGCTGGCCATTGTCCTGCCACACCGCCGCCGGGGTGCGCTCGACGATGTCGACCAGCAGCGTATCGGGCAGCCGCCTGGAGACATGCGCATCGGCGATCCAGCCATAATGCAGCAGCCGTTCGCGCACCGCGGCGAGATCGACGAGCGGCATCGCGGTCGATTTCTGGTCGAGCGCGACGGCATAGACGCTCATCCGGTCCATCCGCTTGAGGCCCGTGATCTCGATCTGCTCGACCCGGAACCCAGCACGCCCCGCGCCTTCCGCCAGCGCGCCGCCGACCATGCCGGGCACGCCGGCCAGACTGGCGGCGACCACCGCCGCGACGCCGACCGCGCCCAGGATCGTCCAGGTCGCGATGCGGCGCAGCGTCGCCTCGCTGACCGGCAATGCGCCGACCAGCCGGTCCATCGCCGATACCTTGCGCACGGGCTGCTTGCGCCGCGGCTGCGGGCGCCGGGGCGGCGGGCCGCGCTTGATCGTGCGGCTCACTTCAGCGCCTCATCGACGATCGCCTGGACCAGCTCGGCATAGCTCATACCGGTATGCCGTGCCTGTTCCGGAACGAGGCTGAGCGGCGTCATGCCCGGCTGGGTATTGACCTCCAGCAGGAACAGCCCGGCCACCCCGCGCTCGTCGTCCCAGCGGAAATCGGACCGGCTCGTGCCCTTGCAGCCGAGCAGCCGGTGCGCCTCCAGCGCCAGCGCCTTGCACGCCTCGGTGATGGCGTCCGGGATCTGCGCGGGGAAGACATGTTCGGTCATGCCGTCGGTGTACTTGGCGTCATAGTCGTAGAAGCCGCTCTTGGGGCGAAGCTCGGTGACGCCGAGCGCCCGGTCGCCCAGCACCGCGGTCGTCAGCTCGCGGCCGCGGATATAGGGTTCGGCGAGCAGTTCCTCGAAATCCTGCCACGGCCCCGCGACGTCGCGGCCGATCGGGCTGCCGTAATTGCCGTCCGCGGTGACGATCGCAATGCCGACCGACGAGCCTTCGTTGACGGGTTTTAGCACATAGGGCCGCGCGAGCGGATCGCCCTCGAACAGGTCGGCGGATCGGACGACCCGCCCACCCGGCATCGGGATGCCGTGGGGCACGAGCGCCTGCTTGGTCAGCACCTTGTCGATCGCGATGACCGAGGTGGCGAGCCCGCTATGCGTGTAGCGCAGGCCCATGAGGTCGAGCATCCCCTGCACGCTGCCGTCCTCGCCCGGCGTGCCGTGGAGCGCGTTGAACACGAGATCGGGCTGGGCCTCGGCCAGCCGCGCGGCGACGTCGCGCCCCATGTCGATCCGGGTGACGGTGTGGCCGAGCGACTCCAGCGCATCGGCGACGCCGGTGCCGGACATGAGCGAGACTTCGCGCTCGGCGGACCAGCCGCCCATGAGGACGGCGATGTGGAGGGGCATCATCAAATCCTCCCCGGCACGGGGAGGGGGACCAGCCGCAGGCTGGTGGAGGGGGTTCTCCTCCAGCGATACTCGTCGTGGCGCGCCCCCTCCACCCGGCCGCTTCGCGTCGCGGTCCCCCTCCCCGTCCCGGGGAGGATTTTTTGAGCCATCCTCACGCCACGACCCCCACCCGCCGGATTTCCCATTCCAGCGTCACGCCCGAATGCGCCTTCACCCGGTCCCTCACCTCTTCGCCCAGTGCCTCGATCTCCGCGCTCGACGCCGTTCCCAGGTTGAGCAGGAAATTGCAGTGCTTTTCCGACACCTGTGCATCGCCGCGCCTCAGCCCCCGACACCCCGCCGCGTCGATCAGCGCCCAGGCCTTGTGCCCGTCGGGATTCTTGAACGTCGACCCGCCGGTGCGCGACCGCAGCGGCTGCGACGCCTCGCGCTCGGCCGCGATCCGGTCCATCTCGGTGCCGATCGTCGCGGGATCGCCGGGGGTGCCCTCGAAGACGGCTTCCACCACGATCGCGCCCGCGGGCAGATCCGAATGGCGATAGGAATAGCCCAGCCGCTGGGCAGGCCAGACCTCGACCGATCCGTCGCGCGTCACGATCGTCGCCTCGACCAGGATATCGCTCGCGTCGCGGCCATAGGCGCCAGCGTTCATCCGCACCGCGCCGCCGACGGTGCCGGGGATGCCGCGCAGGAATTCCAGCCCGGCGATCCCCGCATCGCGGGCGGCGCTGGCGACGGTGATGCCCATCGCCGCCCCGCCCGCGCGGACGCGGCCGTGCTCGATGGAGACCTTGGCCATCGCCTTGGGCAGGCGGACGACGACCCCGGGCACACCGCCGTCGCGGACGATCAGGTTGGAGCCGACGCCGATCGGGAGGACGGGGGTTTCGGGGTCGAGGGTGCGGAGGAAGGCGGCGAGGTCGTGCGTGTCGGCAGGCCGGACCAGCCATTCGGCAGGGCCACCGGTCCGGAACCAGATGAAGTCGGCAAGGGCGCCCTTGGCGATAAGTGAACCACGCAAATCCTCCCCGGAACGGGGAGGGGGACCAGCGAAGCTGGTGGAGGGGGGGGAGTTATAAGCGTTTCGCTCGCGGTGAACCCCCTCCACCACGCCGCTTCGCGGCGCGGTCCCCCTCCCCGTCCCGGGAAGGATTTTTGACCGCATATTCACGCCACCACCTCGACCCGCGCCGCGATCGCGTCCGCCAGCCCGGCGGCCCATTTGGTGATGTCGCCCGCCCCAAGGCACACGACCATGTCGTTCGCCTGGATCGTCGCCGCCAGTTCCGTCGCCAGCGCATCCGCATCCGCCACCGTCGCCGCGAAGCGGTGCCCGCGCCGCTTCAGCCCGTCGACCAGCGCATCCGAATCGACGCCCTCGACCGGCACCTCGCCCGCGGCATAGACCGGCGTCACCAGCACCCGGTCGGCGTCGTTGAACGCGGTCTGGAAATCCTCCATCAGGTTGCCGAGCCGCGAATAGCGATGCGGCTGCACCACCGCGATGACGCGCCCCACCGCGCCTTCGCGCGCCGCCGCCAGCACCGCGCGGATCTCCACCGGATGGTGCCCGTAATCGTCGATCACCGTCGCGACGCCGCCCGCCAGCGCGATCTCGCCGACCTTGGTGAAGCGCCGCTTCACCCCGCCGAACTTGGCGAAGCCCTGCTGGATCGTCGCGTCGGCGATCCCCAGTTCCAGCGCCACGCCGATCGCGGCGAGCGCGTTCTGGACATTGTGGCGGCCGGGCATCGGCAGTTCGATATGCTCGATCGACCGCACCGAGCCGTCGCGCGACCGGACGATGCATTCGAACCGGTTGCCGCCGGGGATCGGCGTCACGTTGACGCCGCGGACATCGGCCTGCGCGGAGAAGCCGTAGGTCACGACGCGCCGGTCGCGCAGCCGCGGCAGGATGCCCTGCACCTCCGCGTGATCGAGGCACATCAGCGCCGCGCCGTAGAAGGGGACGTTCTCGATGAAGGCGACGAACGCGTCCTTGACGGCGTCGAACGAGCCGTAATGGTCGAGATGCTCGGGATCGATATTGGTCACGACCGCGATCGTGCCGTCGAGGCGCAGGAAACTGCCGTCGCTCTCGTCCGCCTCGACCACCATCCAGTCGCTCGCGCCCAGCCGTGCGTTCGATCCGTAGCTGTTGATGATGCCGCCGTTGATGACGGTCGGATCGACGCCGCCCGCGTCGAGGATCGCCGCGATCATCGACGTCGTCGTGGTCTTGCCGTGCGTGCCCGCGACCGCGACGGTGGATTTCAGCCGCATCAACTCCGCCAGCATCTCCGCCCGGCGCACCACGGGGACGCGACGTTCGAGCGCCGCCTCGACCTCGGGGTTCGACCGGACGATCGCGGTGGAGACGACGACGACCGCCGCATCCCCCAGATTGTCCGCGCTATGCCCGATCGCGACGGGAATGCCCTTGTCGCGCAGACCCTGCACGACATAGCCCTCCGCGACGTCCGACCCCTGCACGTCGTAGCCGAGATTCTTCATCACCTCGGCGATGCCCGACATGCCGATCCCGCCGATCCCGACGAAATGGATCGTCCCGATATCGGTCGCGACGCCTTTCACAGCAAAATCCTCCCCGGCACGGGGAGGGGGACCGGCGCAGCCGGTGGAGGGGGTTCTCCACACGCGATCCGGCTCGTGGAGAACCCCCTCCACCATCCTGCGGATGGTCCCCCTCCCCTTGCAGGGGAGGAATGAAGAAGACCAATCACGCGAACGCCTCCTTCGGGCGCGGCGTCGTCACCGGCAGCCGCACGCGCGGCGCGTCCAGGCTCTCGACCAGATCGGCCAGATCGCTCGCCGCGTTCGGTCGCCCGCACCCCTTCGCCCGCGCGGCGGCGTTCTCCAGCGCCGACGGATCGAGGCCCAATTTCTGCATCTGCTTGGCCAGTTCGACCGCGGTGAACTCGCCCTGCGGGATCGTCCGCGCCCCGCCCGCCTTCGTCATCTCGCGCGCGTTCGCCGTCTGATGGTCGTCGGTCGCGCTCGGCAGCGGCACCAGGATCGCGGGCCGCCCCGCTGCGGTCAGCTCCGCCAGCGTCGACGCGCCCGCGCGCGCGATCACCAGATGCGCCCAGGCGAGCTGTTCGGGCAAATCGGGCAGATAGGTCGCCAGTTCGGCGGGGATGTCGTGTTCGGCATATTTGGCACGCGCCGCGTCGATATCCTCGATCCGCGCCTGGTGCGTGACCTGCAGCCGCCGCCGGAAGGTCACGGGCAGCATCGCCAAGCCGTCGGGGACGACCTTCGACAGCACGCTCGCCCCTTGCGACCCGCCGGTGACGAGGATGCGGAAGATGCCGTCCTCCTCCAGCAGCGGATAGGGT
>CAXTVB010000156.1:0-6602 GCA_964247555.1 uncultured Sphingomonas sp.
ATCTGCCGCCAGCCGCGCCAGCGGTGAAACTGCGCGAGATTGTCCTCGCCCATCAGCCAGATGAAGCGCCGCTTGGGGTAACGCCGCCTGAGTGCGCGGATCGTGTCGAGCGTGTAGCGCGTGCCCAGCCGTGCCTCGATATCGGTCGCGCGGATCGGCGCGCGGCGGGCCATCGCCCGCGCCGAAGCGAGGCGGGCGGGCAGCGGCGCCATGCCACTGGCAGGTTTCAGCGGATTGCCGGGCGACACCAGCCACCACGCCTCGTCGAGCCCGAGCGCATCGATCGCGGCGAGCGTGATCCGGCGGTGGCCAGGGTGGGCGGGGTTGAACGAGCCGCCGAGCAGGCCGGTACGGGTCAGGGATCGGTCCGCCAATTTTCGGCGGCATGCCGCATTCTCATGACCTCGATGCCATCGTCGACGATCCGATAGATCAACAGATAATCGGTATTCCGGATCCGCCATCTACGGGAATCGCCGCCAAAGACGGGGCCGGCGCGAGGATGATCCGCCAGAAATCGGCCAGCGGCGATGGCCGCATGCCCGATCCGGTAGGCATAGTCCGGATTGATTTTACGATGGAAACCATCGGCACCGGCCAGATCGGCCCGTGCCAGAATACTCCAATGGGCAATGCTCATTCCGCAGCAGCGGAGCGGTAGCGCGCCTCGAACCAGGCTTCCATCTCTTCCTGACTGATCGTCCCGTCGCGATCGATGGAATCGATCCCTTCCTGCACGAAAGCAGCAAGTTCGACATTCATGGCTGTCGCAGTTTGTATAACCGATCGCACATAGTCTTCGACTGACAAATGTCGCCACGCTGCCGCAACTTGCAAGGATGCGAGCAGACTTGGATCGAGCACCAGCGATAGGGAAGAACTGTTCGTCATGGGGTGAGGATATGCTTCCGTCCCGCTGATATCAACCACGCACCTGTCCGCTCCCGCGCCCGACCCATTTATACGTCGTCAGCCCCTCCAGCGCGACCGGTCCCCGCGCATGCAGCCGCCCCGTCGCGATGCCGATCTCCGCGCCCAGCCCGAATTCGCCACCGTCCGCGAACTGGGTCGAGGCGTTCCACAACACGATCGCGGAATCCACCTCGGCCAGGAATCGATCCGCAACGCCCACGTCGCCCGCGACGATCGCATCGGTGTGATGCGACCCGTGGCGCGCGATATGCGCGATCGCGCCATCGACGCCGTCGACGACCGCGACCGAGGCGATCGCGTCGAGATATTCGGTGTCCCAATCCGTTTCGTCCGCCGCCGCGACGGCGGGTGACAGCGCGCGGATAGCCGCATCGCCGCGCACCGCGCATCCCGCTACGAGCAACCGATCGACCAGCCCCGCCGTATCGCAATACCGGCAATCGACCAGCAACGTCTCCATCGCGCCGCACACGCCGGTGCGTCGCATCTTGGCATCCACCACGATCGCCGCCGCCATTTCGGGATCGGCGGAGGCGTCGACATAGACATGGTTGATGCCGTCCAGATGCGCCAGCACCGGCACCCGCGCCTCCGCCTGGACACGCGCGACCAGCCCCTTGCCGCCGCGCGGGATGACGAGGTCGATCGCGCCCTCCGCCGCCAGCATCGCGCCCACCGCGGCCCGGTCGACGGTCGGCACCAGCTGCACCGCGTCCGCGGTGATGCCAGCCTCGACCAGCCCGCGCACGAAGGCGGCGTGGATCGCACGGTTGCTCGCCGACGCCTCGCTGCCGCCGCGCAGGATCGTCGCATTGCCCGCCATGACGCACAACGCAGCGGCATCCGCGGTCACGTTGGGGCGGCTTTCGTAGATGATGCCGATCACGCCGATCGGCACCCGTATGCGTGCCAGTTTCAAACCGTTGGGCCGCTCGCTCCGGTCGATCACCTGGCCGACCGGATCGGGCAACGCCGCAACCGCTTCGATCCCGTCCGCCGCACTCGCCAATCGCGCCGGATCGAGCCGCAAGCGATCGAGCATCGCCGGCGACAGCCCCGCGTCGGCCGCCTGCGCCATATCGTCGGCATTGGCGGCACAGATCGCATCTCTCGCCGCACGGATCGCCGCCGCCGCACCGCGCAATCCCGCCGCCTTTTGCGCCGCCGACAACCCCGCCAGCAGCCGCGACGCGGCGCGCGCGCGCAGCGCCATCGCGGCGATCAGCGCGTCCGGGGTCGAGGCCGGCGGGGCGGAAGGGTCGTCGAGCGCCATGGCATGACGCTATCATGGCCGACCCCCTCGCGCCAACCGCAGTGCCTTGCTACGCTCCGCGCATGCACGGCGAACTCTCCGCGATCGGCGACGTCATGACCGGGACGATCGGCGCGCACACATTGGAGCCCAACACCGGCGAGGTCGGTTACGGGCATGGCGACGGGATGTGCCTGAACTGCGGAACGCGGCTGACGGGCGCCTATTGCCACGCCTGCGGGCAGTCGGCCGAGGTCCACCGGTCGGTCGGCGCGATCGGGCACGAGATCGCGCACGGCGTATTCCATTTCGAGGGCAAGGTCTGGCGCACGCTGCCGCTGCTCGTCCTCCACCCGGGAACGCTCACCCGGCGCTACATCGCCGGCGAACGCGCGCGGTTCGTCTCGCCGCTCGCCTTGTTCCTGTTCACCGTGTTCCTGCTGTTCGCGACGATCAGCTGGGTGGGCTGGGACGTGGGCGGCATGACCGCGGACGCTTCGCCCGCGGCGCACCAGATCGCGAACGCACAGGCGGTGGACAAGGCGAACGCGACGCTGGCGAAGGAGCAGCGACTGCGCGCGCAACTGACCGCAACCGGCAAGCCGACGAGGGATGTCGATGCATCGATCGCGGCGCTGCAGGCGACGATCGATGGCCTCGGCGTATTGCAGACCCGGATCGGCAGCGGGACGTTGCATCCGATCGAGAACCGGTTCCACACCGGATGGGCCCGGCTCGACGAGGGCATCGACCAGGCGACGGGCAACCCGGCGCTCGCGATCTACAAGCTTCAGTCCAGCGCGTATAAATATAGCTGGCTGCTGATCCCGCTGTCGACGCCGTTCGTCGCGTTGCTGTTCCTCTGGCGGCGGCGGTTCACGCTGTACGACCACGCGATCTTCGTGACCTATTCGATCGCGTTCATGATGATGCTGCTCATCGTCCTGACGATCGCGGGCATGATGGGTTTGGACGGCGGATGGATCGGCTTGGCAGCCATGATGGTGCCGCCCGCGCACATGTTCGCACAACTGCGCGGTGCCTATTCGCTTGGCAGGATATCGGCGGCATGGCGGACGGTGGCGCTGCTGACGTTCAGCTTCACCGTGCTTCTGGGCTTTGCGGCGTTGCTGCTGATCCACGGGCTGATGGACTGACCGCCCGTCAGCGGCACGGATAGTTCTTTGCCAGGACGCGGGCATATCCGTCCTTGAGCGGCAATCGCTTATCGCCCGGCGACAGGGCGTCGAGGCCGTCCAGCATTTCCATAATGCCGATCGATTGACCTTCCGGCACGCACGCGATCGGCCTCTTGCCGGCAGCGCGGCGCGCGTCCGCCTCGGCGCGCAACTGATGCGTCGCCGTTGCGGCCTCCGCCTTCAAGGTCGGATAATCGGGGGACGTCAGCGCCATCAGCGGGTTGGCGCGCAGCGGTTCGGCGCGGGCCAGGAAGGTCGCGACGGTCATCGCCGCGGTCGCCGGGGCCGCGACGGTCAGCGCGGCGGCGGCGGACAGGGCGACAATCAGGGGCGATCTGAACGACATCGGCGGCACTCCATTGGGAATGCCGCCGATTAGTATCGCATGCCTGTCGCCCGGCTGAACCGCGCCGGCGGGTCCTTCAGGCGCCGAGCGGGGTCGGTGCGCCGAACGGACCGTTCGGGCGGCGCGTCTTGGGGATCGACGTGCCGGCGCGGGGCACCGTCCGCGTCGGACCCTGATCGACCCGACCGATATCGTCGCCCGCGATCAGCTTCTTGATCTCGTCACCCGACAGCGTCTCATATTCGAGCAGCGCACCGGCGAGCAGATGCAGCTGGTCAACATGCTCGGTCAGCAGATGCTTGGCGCGGTTCAACCCGCCCTCGACGATCGTCTTGATCTCGTCGTCGATCAGCTGCGCGGTCTGGTTCGACATCCGCACGGGTTGCGAGGACGAATAGCCGAGGAAACTCTCGCCTTCCGGCTGCGCATATTCCACCGGCCCGACCTTGTCCGACATGCCCCATTTCGTGACCATGTCGCGCGCCAGGCCCGTAGCATACTGGATGTCGGACGATGCGCCGGACGAGACCTTGTCGTAACCGAAGATCACTTCCTCCGCGACACGCCCGCCCATCGCGACGGCCAGGTTGGCGTACATCTTGTCGCGGTGATAGCTGTACGAATCCCGCTCGGGCAGCCGCATGACCATGCCGAGCGCACGGCCGCGCGGAATAATCGTCGCCTTGTGGATCGGGTCCGACGCCAGTTCGTGGATCGACACGATCGCATGGCCCGCCTCGTGATAGGCGGTCATCCGCTTCTCGTCGTCGGTCATCACCATCGAACGCCGCTCCGCGCCCATCATGACCTTGTCCTTGGCCTCTTCGAACTCGGCCATCGCGACCAGCCGCTTGCCCTTGCGCGCGGCCGTAAGCGCCGCCTCGTTGACGAGGTTGGCGAGATCGGCGCCCGAAAAGCCCGGCGTTCCGCGCGCAATGGTGCGCGAATCGACGTCGGGAGCCAGCGGCACCTTCTTCATATGCACTTCGAGAATCTTCACGCGACCTTCGATATCCGGCCGGGGCACGACCACCTGACGGTCGAAGCGTCCCGGACGCAACAGCGCCGGGTCGAGCACGTCGGGACGGTTGGTCGCGGCGATGATGATGATGCCTTCGTTCGCCTCGAACCCGTCCATCTCGACCAGCAGCTGGTTGAGCGTCTGTTCGCGCTCGTCGTTGCCGTTGCCGAGGCCGGCACCGCGGTGACGACCGACCGCGTCGATTTCGTCGATGAAGACGATGCACGGCGCCGACTTCTTCGCCTGCTCGAACATGTCGCGCACGCGGCTCGCGCCGACGCCGACGAACATCTCGACGAAGTCGGAACCCGAAATGGTGAAGAACGGCACGCCCGCCTCGCCAGCGATCGCACGAGCCAGCAGCGTCTTGCCGGTACCGGGCGATCCGACGAGCAACGCGCCCTTGGGAATCTTGCCGCCGAGACGCGCGAACTTGGTCGGATCCTTCAGGAACTCGACGATCTCCTCCAGTTCCTCGCGCGCTTCGTCGATGCCGGCGACGTCGTCGAAGGTCACGCGACCTTCCTTCTGCGTCAGCATCTTCGCGCGGCTCTTGCCGAAGCCCATCGCGCCCGATCCGGAGCCCTTCTGCATCTGGCGCAGCACGACGAACCCAACGCCGAACATCAGCAGGATCGGCAACGACTGGTACAGCAGCACCATCCAGATCGAGGTCCCCTCGTCCGCCTTGATGCTGAACGTCACGTTCTTCTTGCGCAGGGTCGGCACCAGCGCGCCGTCGCCCTGCGGCATCGCCTGGGTCTTGAACTTCTCGCCCGAGGTCAGCGTACCGCTGATGATGTCGCGGCTGATGGCGACATCCTTCACGGTGCCTTCGTCGACCTTGTCGAGGAACTGCGAATAGGCGATCGCGTTGCCGCCGCCGGCCGCGGTGCGGCCCCCGTCGAACATCGTCACGAACATCGCCAGCGCCAACAGCACGCCGACCCAGATCAGCAGGCTCTTCATCCAGGGATTGCCGCCGCCGCTGCCGTCGCCCGGCTGCTTGTCGTTCTCGTTCATGCGCGCATGTACCTTTCGATCCCGAAGATAAGCGCGCAGGCGTTAATGGCAATGGAACAAAGGATACCGCACCGCGCAAATCATGGCGTTCGTCGCGCCGGTGCCGGTCGAAACCGCCAATGCGGCCCGCGCACGCTGGCGATGACTCCGCCGCGCGTCGTCTGTCGTCCTTCGGACAGCATCGCCAGCACCCGCTCGACATCCGCCGACTCGGGCCATTCGGGCAGGTCGATCCCGGCCGCGGAACGGACCGCGGCGATCGCCCGCCGCACCAGCCGCCGCCGCCATTCGCGGGGCAAGTCATCGACCGCCAGCACGATCTCCGCGCCGCTCGGCACGGCGCGCGCCTGCCACAGCCACTCCGTCATCGCCCGCACATCGCCATCCGCCTCCGCGAGCGCCGTCGCCGTACGCGCCAGTCGCAGCGGATCGAGCCATTCATTGTCCTCGAGCAAGCGGCGATAGCGTGTCCGGTCGTGGCGCGGATCGGCGTTGGTCGGGTCGTCGACGAACGCCAGTCCGGCGCGGCGCACCACCGCCCGCAATTCGGCGCGCCGCCAGTCGAGCAGCGGCCGGATCACCGTCATGTCCGCGATGGTGACGCTCGCCCGGATGCCCGCCATCCCCGACAGCCCGGCACCCCGGCCGGCGCGCATCAGCAACGTCTCCGCCTGGTCGTCGACATGATGCGCGGTGGCGACCGCGACGGCACCGACCGACCGGGCATGGTCGGCGAGCAGCGCATAGCGGGCGAGGCGGGCGCGCGCCTGCACGCTGGCGCCCCCGATCGGGGTGGCCGGGCGTAATGTCGCATGAGCGATGCCGCGA
>CAXTVB010000157.1:0-255 GCA_964247555.1 uncultured Sphingomonas sp.
AGATCCTGTCGGAGCCGAAGAACGCGCTCGTGAAGCAGTATCAGAAGCTGTTCGACATGGAGCAGGTCGAACTGAACTTCACCGACGATGCGCTGGTGCAGGTCGCCCGCAAGGCGATCGAGCGCAAGACCGGCGCGCGCGGGCTGCGGTCGATCCTCGAGTCGATCCTGCTGGACACGATGTTCGAGCTTCCCGGCATGGATGGCGTCGACGAGGTGATGATCGACAAGGACGTGATCGAGGGCCGCAAGGAAC
>CAXTVB010000157.1:265-6500 GCA_964247555.1 uncultured Sphingomonas sp.
GTCGATGCAAGGCGTCGTGCATTCGACTTTCGCCGACGCGCTCGAACACGCCCGCGCACTTGAGGGCCTACGGCAGGATACGATCCCGCTGCTGCCCCTGCCGCGCGGCGCCTACAAGGACGTGATCGAGGGCCGCAAGGAACCGATCCGCGTCTATGCGGAGAAGAAGAAGACCGGCGACGCGGCGTAATCCGTTGCGGCGCCTTTCGCGGCAGACGCGCGCGTTCGCTCTTTCCGACGGTCGTCGCCTGACCTAGCATTCCGCCCGGACACGGGAGGATTCGGATGAAGCGCGCGGTTCTGATGATGTCGGCGATCGGTTCGATCGCGCTGTCGACACCCGCGCTTGCCGAGACGAAGTGTACGATCGGCCAGTTGCTGGAATTCCCGGTGACGATGGTAGGCCTGAAGCCGATGGTGACGGCGACGGTCGATGGCCATCAAGCGCGGTTCACGGTGGATAGCGGTGCCTTTTTCAGCACGATCTCGCCCGGGACCGCCGCCGAACTCGGGCTGCATCTGACCGCCGCGCCTGCGGGGTTCCATCTGCGGGGGATCGGCGGCGAGGCGGCGGAGGCAAGGGTCGGCACGGTCAAGACACTGACCGTCGCCGGGCAGGATTTCCACAACGTCCAATTCCTGGTGGGGGGAAGCGAGGTCGGCGGGTCCGGTCTGCTCGGGCAGAACTTTCTCGGCCTTGCCGATGCCGAATACGACCTCGCTGGGGGCGTCGTCCGGCTGGTACGATCGCGCGACTGCGACCACGCCAACCTGGCTTACTGGGCCAAGGGCAAGCCGGTCTCGGAATTGCCGATCGAGACGCTGCTCGACGCGCGCAATCATACCAAGGGCACCGTGACGCTGGACGGCGTGAAGATCGACGCGACGTTCGATACGGGCGCCGGTACGACGCTGCTTTCGACCGCCGCCGCGGCGCGCGCGGGCGTTCGTCCGAACGGCCCGGGCGTATCGCCCGCGGGCTTCAGCCGCGGGCTCGGCCGGAAGCTCGTCCAGACCTGGATCGGCACCTTCAAGGAACTGACCGTCGGCGACGAGAAGATCCAGAAGATCCGCCTGCGCTTCGGTGACATGGGCGATGGCAGTTTCGATATGCTGATCGGCGCGGATTTCTTCCTGTCGCACCGGGTCTATGTCGACAATCGCAAGCATCGCCTGTTCTTCACCTATAATGGCGGGCCGGTCTTCGACCTGAAGACCAGGATGCCGGGTCCCGACGGCACCGCCGATACGGCGCCTCCGGCCCAGCCCGTCGCCGGTGCGACTCCGGCACCGGCGTCAGCTGGGACGCCGATCAGTGCGGAAGACTATGCCCGGCGCGGCGCGGCGGAGACGTCGCGGCAGGATTTCGCGGCGGGGCTGGCCGATCTCGACCATGCAACCGCGCTGGCGCCCGACAATGCGGACTATCGCTATCTGCATGCGGTCGTGCTGACCGATAGCGGCCGTATGGCGCCGGCGCGGGACGAGGTCGATCGCGCGCTGGCGCTGCGGCCCAATTATGTCGACGCGCTCATGCTGCGCGCCGCGCTGCGCGAGGCGGCACGCGACCGGCCCGGGGCGCGCGCCGATCTTGACGCGGTGTCGACATCCGTCGCGAAGCCGGCGGATATCCGGCTCGCCCTGGCGAACCGCTATTCGGCGATGGGGGCGGAGCCCGCGGCGATCGAGCAGCTCGACCAGTGGATCGCGGCGCATCCCGACGACAGCCGAATGCCCGAAGCGCTCAATTCGCGTTGCTGGGCGCGGACCCTGTCGAACGTCGCGATCGACGAGGCGATCGCCGACTGCAACAAATCGCTGCGGTTGCGCCCGAAGATCGCCGCAACGATCGATTCGCGTGGGCTCGCCTATTTTCGGCGCGGCGATCTGGACCGGGCGGCGAAGGATTTCGACGCCGCCCTCGCGATCCAGCCCAAGCTCGCCTGGTCGCTCTACGGACGGGGGCTGATCCGGTCGCGCCGCGGCGACAAGGCCGGCAGCGAGGCCGACATAGCCGCCGCCGTCGCGATCCGCCCGGGCATCGCGCGCCAGGCGGAGCATTACGGGATCGTGCAGTAGCCCTCAGAACACCCCCGGCACGAACCGTTTCACGCGGGCGGCATACGCCTCGTACGCGCCGCCGAACATCGCGCACAGCAGCCGTTCCTCCTCGCCGATGCGCAGCCATGTGCCGATCGCGAACAGCGGTACGCCGGCGATCAGGTGGCTGGCGTGGCCATAGGCGATCGCCATCGCGAGCATCAGCAGGAACAGGGCGACGTAGATCGGGTGGCGGACGATCGCGAAGGGGCCGGTGTCGACCAGGGCGTGATCGTCGCGGGTGCGCGCGACGATGCTCCAGTTGCGTCCCATCGTCCGCGATGCCCAGACGAACAGCCCCACCGTTCCCGCCATCAGCAGCGCGACCGCGGCGGCTGCCGCCAGGGCCGGCGTGCCCAGCGGGTCGAGGACGACGTCGATCGGCCCGAGCCCGGCGAGAACGATCCCGAACCCCTGGACGACGATGCCGACCATCGATCGCCGCGACCGGGTGGCATTGGCGCGCGCCTCCGCTCCGGCGCGTCGCCTGGCCATCATCAGCGCGACGACGAAGCATAGAAGTCCGACCGCGAAGACGGCGATACCCGGTAGCCCGGCCGGATCGCTCCGCCAGATCATCGCCGCGGGCGCTGGGCGGCGGCGAGGGCGATGCCCGCGGCGATCTGCAGCAGTCCGTACAGCCGTCGTCGCCCGGGATGCCCGCCGAACGGCCGCACCAGCGTATCGACCGCGCCGATCTCGCTGCGCCAGAGGTCGACATGGCGGTCGGGCTGGAGCAGCCCCAGGACGCCGTCGCCGATCATGAACACCGCCGCCATTTCCGCCGATCGCCGGACGCCGGTCGTCAGGGTATCGCTCATTTGCGCGCCTTTCGCTGTGTGGCCTGCCAGGCGCGGAAGTCCTCGACGGCGATCGACCGTTTCAGCACGCGGGCGTTCGGGTCCACGACGACATGCGCGGCAACGGCTACGATTAGCGTCGCCCGCCCGCCGGTCATCGGCACGCGCTGCAATCGATCGTCGATCCGCACCTCGACGGGCATCGGAAAGCTTGCCCCGCCGGGCCCGACCCAGGCGAGCGTCAACCGCGTGCCGGTGCGCGTCTGCTTGAGTTCGGGCAGCGCGGCCTGGCGCAGATACACGTCGAAGAACCAGCCATAATCCTTGCCCGTGACCTGCCGGACGAACCGCTCATATTCCCTGGTCGATCCGTAACGCGGCGTGAAGTTGCCGGGTTTCGGATCGGTGCGGCCGTATACGGCGAGCCTCGTCACGTCGCCCCAGGCCTTGTTGCCGATCAGCCAGCGCAGCGTGTGGAGCATCCACGCGCCCTTGTAATAGATGTCCTGCCCCGGCCCGCCGCGCGAGGGTTCGTACACATCCTCTTCGGTGATGACGCGGCCCCGGACGATCGGCACGTCGTTCTCGATCTGGTTGCGCTGCCCGTCCATCATCGCCGCGTAGCGGGCATCGCCCTCGCGCCACAGCCCGTAGAGCGGCTGCATATATTCCTCATAGCCCTCGTGCAGCCAGTAATCGTCCCAGTTGCCGGCGGTCAGCTGGTTGCCGAACCATTCATGGCCGAATTCATGCTGGAACAGCCAGTCGAACCCCTCGGGCGCCTTGGCATATTCGTTGCCGTATCCGTTGATCGTCTGGTGCTCCATGCCCTTGTAGGGCGTTTCCACCACGCCGACCTTCTCGTCGCCGAACGGATAGGGGCCGACGACGCCTTCGTAGAAATCCAGCGTCGGCGCGAATTCGGCGAACAGCGCCTTCGCCTTTGCCTCCTCGCCCGGCAGATACCAGTAGAACATCGGGATGCTGTTGCCGAACTTGCTGCGATACGTGCCCGAGATCACCTCGTACGGCGCGACGTTCAGCGCGATCGCGTAGGTGTTGGGGTGCTTCACCCGCCAGTTCCACCGCGTGCGTCCGTCGGCCAGCGTATCGACGCCGAGCAGCACGCCGTTCGACGGGGCCTTCAGCCCCCTGGGCACGGTTATGTGCAGCGTCACGACGCCGGGTTCGCCGGTCGGGAAGTCGAGGCACGGCCAGAACAGGTCGCAGCCGATCCCTTCCGCGGTCGTCGCGAACCAGGGGCGACCGTCCGGGGTCTTCGCCCAGACCATTCCGGAATCCCAAGGCGCCTTGACCGCGACGTGCGGCTGACCGCCATAGGTGATGCGCGCGGTGACGATGCGCCCGGCGGCGACGGGGGCGGGGAGGGTGATCGATAGCCGGCCCTCGGGGTTGCTCCAGGCGGTTCGGGCAAGCGCCGTGCCGTCGATCGCGATCGCGGTGACGGGCAGGTTGCGGTCGAGATCGACCTTCAGCACCGACAGCGGCGCCTTGGCGGTGAAGACGAGGCTCGCCACCCCGTTCAGCGTCTGCGTATCGGGCAGCACCTCGAACGACAGGTCGGCGCTATCGAAGGCGAGCTTCGCCTGGTCGGGGTCGATCGCACCGCCCGACCTTTGGGTCTGTGCGGTGATAGGGGGCTCGCCCTTCTTGGGAAGCGACTGCGGTGCGGCGGCGAGGGCGAGGAGGAGGGCGATCATGGGGCCAAGCTAAGCGATTGTCCGCGCGATGCGAAGGGGTCGTTCATTCCCCCTCCCGCGAGCGGGAGGGGGCTAGGGGGTGGGCGCTCGCTATCCCCGGGCGGCACAGCTCGCGGATAGGGCGTGCCCACCCCCGGTCCCTCCCGTAACCTTGAGGGGAGGAAGAGGTGCCGTCTCGACGATCGTAACCCGCGATTGCCCTGAGTGTCGGAACAAATCCGCCGGACGAAAGCCTCGATTCGCCGGCCGCCGATCGCCCGAAATGCGGTTGGAAGTGGACGAACCACACGCCACGTCAGCGCGGGAAGCACCTTGTGCGAACGTCTGGTGGCATCGCAGGGACAAAATCCGGATGGGGTGGGTGGCCATGTCGGCAGCGGATCAAAGATCGGCGTTGTAGGACAGCGATATCGTTCTTCCCGCGCCCGCAAGCGGGAGGGGGCAGGGGGTGGGCGGTCGCTATCCGCAAGCGGTGCCGCTCGACGTCAGCGAGCGCCCACCCCCGGCCCCTCCCGCATGCGGGAGGGGAGTTCGAGTACCCCGATTGATGGTTCGCCAATCCTACCCATATACAGGCCAAGGGCGGTCCCGCGTATCGGGGCCGCCGGGCGGAGCATCCATGACCCAATATCCAGTCCTACCCCTGCGTGACATCGTCGTCTTCCCGCACATGATCGTGCCGCTGTTCGTCGGCCGCGACAAATCGGTTGCCGCGCTGGAAGCGGCGATGGCGGCCGACAAGGAGATTTTCCTCGTCGCGCAGCTCGATCCCGCGAACGATGATCCGGCGCGCGACGACCTATATTCGATGGGCGTCACCGCGACCGTGCTGCAATTGCTGAAGCTGCCCGACGGCACCGTGCGCGTGCTGGTCGAGGGCAAGGCGCGTGCCACGCTGGAAACGCTGAACGAGGCCGATGGGTATCTGACCGCCGAAATCGAACCCGTTCTCGATCGCGAGATCGAAGGACCGGAGGTCGCCGCGCTGATGCGCTCGGTCGTCGACCAGTTTGAGAACTACGCGAAGCTCAACCGCAAGCTGTCGTCGGAAACGTCGGTGCAGCTGTCCGAGATCGTCGATGCGCTGAAGCTCGCCGACGCGGTCGCCGCCAATATCCAGGTGAAGGTCGCCGAGAAGCAGGCGCTGCTGATGGAAGCCGATCCGGTCAAGCGGCTGGAGATGGCGTTCGCGCTGATGGAAGGCGAGCTGGGCGTCCTGCAGGTCGAGAAGAAGATCAAGAGCCGCGTCAAGCGCCAGATGGAGAAGACCCAGCGCGAATATTATCTGAACGAACAGCTGAAGGCGATCCAGCGCGAGCTGGGCAACGAAGGCGACGAGGGCGACGGCGACGAGATCGCCGAGCTGACCCAGAAGATCGCGATGCTCAAGCTGTCCAAGGAAGCGCGGACCAAGGCCACGGCCGAGCTGAAGAAACTGAAGACGATGGCGCCGATGAGCGCCGAGGCGACCGTCGTGCGCAATTACCTCGACGTGCTGCTCGGCTTGCCCTGGGGCAAGAAGTCGAAGATCAAGAAGGACATCGCCGCCGCGCAGACCGTCCTCGACGAGGATCATTATGCGCTGGAGAAGGTGAAGGAGCGGATCGTCGAATA
>CAXTVB010000158.1:0-6495 GCA_964247555.1 uncultured Sphingomonas sp.
GCCGTAGGTGTCGACGATGATCTTGCGACCGGTGACGCCGGCGTCGCCGTCGGGGCCGCCGATCTCGAACAGGCCGGTCGGGTTGACGTAGATCTTGTCGTCGGCGGGCAGCCAGCCGTCGGGCAGCACGTCGGCGAACACGCCCTTCACATAGTCGCGCAGCTTGGCCTGGCCGGCCTCGTTGCTGAGCTCGGCCGAATGCTGCGTCGAGACGACCAGCGCGGTCGCGCGCACCGGCTTTTCGTTCTCATACTGCAGCGTGACCTGGCTCTTGGCGTCGGGCTCGAGGAAGGGGGCGGCGCCCGAGTGGCGGTCGGCGGCCATGCGCTCGAGGATTTTGTGGCTGTAGTAGAGCGTCGCGGGCATCAGGCCGGGGGTCTCGTCGGTCGCGTAGCCGAACATGATGCCCTGGTCGCCCGCGCCCTCGTCCTTGTTGCCGCTTTCGTCGACGCCCATCGCGATGTCGGCGGACTGGGGGTGGAGGTTGTTCGAGAAATCGAACGTCTTCCAATGGAAGCCGGACTGCTCATAGCCGATCCGCTTCACCGTCGCGCGGACGGTGTCTTCGATCTCCTGTTCGACGCCTGATGCCCAATTGCCCTCGGTGTCCATGATCCCGGCACCGCGGATCTCGCCCGCGATAACGACCATGTTCGTCGTCGTCAGCGTCTCGCACGCGATCCGCGCCTGCGGGTCCTTGCCCAGGAACAGGTCGACGATCGAATCGCTGATCTGGTCCGCGACCTTGTCGGGGTGACCTTCCGAAACCGATTCGGAAGTGAAGAGGAATGAACTGCGCATCGACCGTTCCCACGCCATATAAAGAAAGCTTTATATGGCCACCTAGCGGGCGCGGCGGCGAATGGCAACGCCGAGTAGCAGCATCGCCGCCGCGACGATCGCCGCCGCTGCATTGCCGATGCGGGAGAACGGCGTTGGGGGCAGCGAACCGGGCATCGCCGTCTCGATCGCGCCCGCCTTGCCCGCAGGGACGGTGGCGATCAGCCGTCCGTCGGCGGCGATGATCGCGGAGATGCCGGTGGGGGTGGAGCGGACGATGGGCAGTCCCTCCTCGATCGCGCGCATCCGCGCCTGCGCCAGATGCTGCGGCGGGCCCCAGCGCCCGAACCAGGCGTCGTTCGACGGATTGAACAACAATCGCGGCCGGTGCGCCTCGTCGATGACCTGGCCGGAGAAGATGATCTCGTAGCAGATCTGCATGCCGATCCCGCCGAAGCCGGGCAGCGCGAACGTCCGCGGGCCCGGCCCCTCCTTGAAGTCTATATCGCCGGGTACCAGCCGCGACAGTCCCATCGCGGACAGGATCGGCCGCATCGGGAGATATTCGCCGTACGGCACGAGATGCGCCTTGTCGTATCGCCCCGCGATCCGGCGGCGCGCGTCGATCGCGTAGATCGCATTGCTTGCGCTCGTCACCACGTCGCCGCGGCCGAATTGCAGCGCGGTGCCGCCCGCGAGCAACAGGTCGCGCGGGCCCAGCAACCGCGCCAGCCGCGCCCGCGCCACCGCCGGATCGACATCGTAGATGAAGGGCGGATAGCCGTCCTCGACATAATCGCGCACCACGCCCTCGGGCCAGAGCAGCAGCCGCGGCGCCCGGCCTGGCGTACCCGACAGCGCGCCCAGCGTACGCAGCATCATCGGCCCGTCGGTCTCGCCGCGCTGGTCCTGGCCGATCTTCGGCTGGACGACGCGGATGCGCGGATCGTCCTTCGACGGTGCGTAAGGGGTCGCCCACTCGGCATAGCTGAACGCTTGCGCCGTCAGCAGGAGAGCTAGGAGCCCGACCCCGATCGGCCAGCGGGCGCGCCGCACCGCGATCGCCGCACCCGCCACCGCGATCGTCAGTCCCGACAGGGCATAGGTCCCGACCCAGGCCGCAACGCCCGCGACGGGCTGGACCGGCACCCACACCACACCCAGCGGGTCCCAGGCATAGCCGGTGAACATCGTCGCACGCAGCCATTCGGTCGCGATCCACGCCGCACCGAACGCCAGTACGAACGGCCAGCCCGGCGGCGTCGTCCGATCGCCCACCCCGCGCGGACTGCCCAGCCGCCATGCCACCCCCGCCGCCATCATCGGATAGACGGCGAGATACAGCGCGAGGAGGATCGGCGCGGCATAGCCGAGCACCGGCGGCATCGCGTCCTGGAAATCGAACGCGTGCTGGATCCAGTTGTCGTTGATCGTGAAATGCCCGAGCCCGAACAGCCAGCCGCGCCACAAGGCGGACCGGATCGTCGGCGCATCGTGCACCAGCCACATCCAGGCGGCTAAGCAGGCGAGCGTCAGCGGCCACATGTCGAGCGGCGCGAATCCGCATGCGGCGGCGGCGCCCAGCAACAGGCAGGCGAATGCGGGAAGGCGGTTCACGGCCGCGCTATGACGGGGGAGGCTGAAGGGCACAATGCTGGACGCCTGTTTGACGGGACTTGATTCTTGCATGCGGAGGTCACCCTCACCTTCCGCGGCATTCGCCGCTCCCTCCCTCTCCAAGCGGGAGAGGGAAGGGGCCCGCCCGGCATGGCCGGGTGGGAAGGGTGAGGGTGAGGCTGCGACCGAGTCATTCCCCTTCCATAGTGACACACGACATGGCGCTGGTGTATGATGCGTGCATGACACTGCGCCCGTTCCACCTTGCCTTTCCCGTCCACGATCTTGCCGCCGCGCGCGCCTTCTACGGGGGCGTACTCGGCTGTGCGGAGGGGCGGTCGAGCGATCATTGGATCGACTTCGATCTCCAGGGGCATCAGATCGTCGCCCATCTCGACCCCGCGGCGCGCGCGGTCGCGGTCGAAAACGCGGTCGATGGCCATGCCGTGCCGGTGCCGCATTTCGGCGTCGTGCTGACGATGTCCGACTGGGAGGCCCTGGCGGCGCGCGTGGCCGCGGCCGGCATCACGTTCGGGATCGAACCTTATGTCCGCTTCCGGGGGCAGCCGGGCGAACAGGCGACGATGTTTTTCTACGACCCCAGCGGCAACGCGCTGGAGTTCAAGGCGTTCGGCGATGATTCCATGATTTTCGCAAACGACAAGGACCAGGTGACGGCATGAGCCAACCGATCGAACTCGACATCGCGCACCAGCTGGGCAAGGCGGGCGCCCGCGCCCGGCTGGACGGCAACATCGCGCGCATCGGCGAGAAGATTCCCGGCGGCGCGACCGTCGAACACCGCTGGGAAGGCGACACGATGCATTTCACCGTCGGCGCGATGGGACAGAACATCGCCAGCCGGCTTACCGTGTTCGAAACCCATGTCCACGCCATCGTCGACCTGCCACCGTTCATGGCGCTGTTCGCGGGCATGGTGAAGGCATCGATCGAACGCGAGGGACCCAAATTGCTGCGGTAGCGGCGGGCGAGCCGGCATTGCCGGAGCGGCCCGATCGCGCTTTTTGCCGGGTTCCCTAATCCTCCGCCGCCAGGGGGAGGTGGCGCCGAAGGCGACGGAGGGGGAGGTGGGCGACGTCTTCAGCAATAAAGGGCAACCCTGCCGACCCCTCCGTCAGGCTGCGCCTCCCACCTCCCTCTGGCGGGGGAGGATCGATGGGATATATCTCCGCCGGGGCGGTGCGCGATCGTCTCGTGCCGGCAAGCGCCTCAGGATGTGTGCGTGGGCGCGGGGGTATCGCGGAAATTCACCGCGCCGTGATCGTCGCAGCTCTTGACCGGCACCGGCATGTCGGCGCGCATGGCCGAGGTCCAACATTCGCCGAGCACCGAGCAGAAGCACGCGCGCACCGACAATCCACTGCGGCTATTGTCGAACGCATTCCATTTCACCCGGCTGACTGCGCCCTTCGGATAGGCCCAGCGCAAGACGGTGCGCGACTCGCCGGCCGGGATATACGTGCCGCCGACCGGGCGCGTCGGAAGATAATCCTGCTCCTCCGCCTTGGGCGCGTAATCGATCAGATCGTCGGGATCGCGTTTGGCCACGCCGCCCTTCGTGATCTCGAACCAGATCACGCGCGCGGTGCCGGTACCGACATTGGCGACGTCGAGCGTGATCGCACGGTCGCCATTGTCGACATTGCCGGTCAGGAATTGCAGCAGCGGCGTCGCATTCGCGCGAACCAGGCGGCTATTCTCCTCGACCAGCCGCTCCATGGTCTTGCCGGTATGCTGCGCGGTCAGCAGCGACGCACCCGACAGGACCAGCACCGCGATCGCCAGCGACAGGTCGAGCCAGGCGATCCCGCTTTTCCCGTGATGGGCATGCGGTGCCTCCGGTTCGTCGATCATCGCTTCCCCCTGGTCGTTGTCGCTAGGCGTTTCACCGCTCACGCTCGGCCCCTTTTGCGCTGCACGGGTCGACGACGGATCGACCCTGCCCCCTTACGCCTTGCTATCACGCCGCGCGCGATTTGCGAGCGTTCGTCGCCGGGCAGTTCCGCAGGGCGGTAGACCTGCGTTACCGCGCGGCGACGGCGACCGACCCGCTCACCCGCCACACCCGGTTGCCGACATCGTCCGCGACCAGCAGCGCGCCGTCCTTGGCGACGATGACCCCGACCGGGCGCCCCTGCGCCTTGCCGTCCTTGTCGAGGAAGCCCGTCAGCAGATCGACGGGCTTGGCCCCCGCGGCGGGGAAACCATTCGCGGCGAAGGGGATGTAGACGACCTTGTAGCCCGATACCGGCTTGCGGTTCCACGATCCGTGCTCGCCGACGAACGCACCGTTCGACCAGGTCGCGCCCAGCTTCGCATCGTCCGCGAACGCCAGCCCGAGGGCGGCGACATGCGGTCCCAGCGCGTAATCGGGCCGCTTGGAATATTGCTGCAGCGGTTGGTTTTCGGGTTCGACGCGGGTATCGGGATAACCGCCCCAATAATACCAGGGCCAGCCGAAATGATCGCCGAATTCGACCTGCGTCAGATAGTCGGGCGCCAGGTCGGAGCCCAGCATGTCGCGTTCGTTGACGACGGTCCACAGCTGGCCCGCCTTCGTCAGCGCCATGCCGTTGGGATTGCGCAGGCCCGCGGCGTAGATGCGGAAAGTCTTCTCCTTCGGCCATACCTGCAGGATCGCGGCGCGGTTCTGCTCGGCATCCAGGCCGTTGTCGGCGATGTTGGTCGACGATCCGACGCTGACCATCAGGGTCCTTCCGTCGGGGGCGGGGATGACGTTGCGCGCCCAGTGATTTCCGCCGCCGGGCAGCCTCACGACCAGTTCGGGCTTGGCCGTGATGGCGGTCGCGCCATCGGTATACGGCACGCGGACCAGCGCATCGGTATCGGCGATGTACAATTGCCCTTCGAACAGCGTCATGCCCGACGGCGAGTTGAGCCCGGTCATGAACACGGTCTTCACGTCCGCGACGCCGTCGCCCTTGGTCGATCGCAGCAGCGTGATCCGGTTCGCGGACGGCTTGCCCGCGCCCGCCTTGCCCATCAGGTGCTTCATCACCCAGCCCTGGATGCCGCCACCCTCGCGCGGCGGCGAATTGCTTTCCGCGACCAGCACATCGCCATTGGGCAATCCGTAGAGCCAGCGCGGATGGTCCAGCCCGGCGGCGAAGGCCTTCACCGTCAGCCCGGCGGCCGCGACCGGTGTCGCATTGCCCTGCCAGCCGATCGCATCCGCGACGTCGATCGTCGGAATGGTCTGGATGCGCGGGGCGGTTATGGCCGGCGTCTTGCCCTGCACCGCCGCGATCGGCAGGCGCGCGGTATCGGGCCAGCCCAGATACACCGCACCGGCGATGGCGACGAGGAGGATGAGTCCGAGGACGATGAGGATGTGTCTGCGCATGGGGCGAAGGTAGAACGGCGCGGGCTCAGGGGGAAGGGGGGGCTTATCCGTCCTCATTCCCTCCCCGGCGAAGTCAAGGCCTCAACGGCGGGACGATCGCGGCGGCGCTACGGGCTCGCTCACGAAAACCGTGGCGATGGAGCCCCGGCCTTCGCCGGGGAGGAGCCTCGACGATGCAATACGGCGGTTACGCCGTCTCCGACCGCAACGGCCGCGCGAGCAGATCGCCGATGACGTCATGCACGTCCGCCCCCTCCAGCAGGCGGCACACCGCCGCGCATACCGGCATGTCGACGCCTGCATCCTCCGCCGCCTCGCGCAATACGGGCGCGGTGAACGCCCCCTCCGCCACCGTGCGCCGATCCGCGAGCAGCGTCGCCGCGGCGGCCCCGCGCCCCAGCCCGACGCCCAGCGAGAAATTGCGCGAGCTGGTCGACGAACAGGTCAGCACCAGGTCGCCCAGCCCCGACAACCCCGCCAGCGTCTCCGCCCGCGCGCCGCGCGCGAGCCCGAACCGCGTCATTTCCGCAAAACCGCGCGCGATCAGCGCGGCGCGCGCATTCTGGCCAAGCCCCGCCCCCTCGACCACGCCGCACGCGATCGCCAGCACGTTCTTCACCGCCCCGCCGATCTCCGCGCCGATCACGTCGGCGGACGCGTAGAGCCGGAAATGCGGCACCGCGAGCCGGACGGCGATCCGGTCGCGCAGACCC
>CAXTVB010000159.1:0-6433 GCA_964247555.1 uncultured Sphingomonas sp.
GGTGCCCTCGCGGCACGGCGTGCACTGGCCGCAGCTCTCATGCTTGTAGAAATAGCTGATGCGGCTGATCGCGCGGACGATGTCGGTCGACTTGTCCATGACGATGACCGCCGCGGTGCCGAGGCCCGATCCGACCTTCTTCAGCCCGTCGAAGTCCATCGGACAATCCATGATCTCGGCCGCCGGCACCAGCGGCACCGACGATCCGCCCGGGATGACCGCGAGCAGATTGTCCCATCCGCCACGGATACCGCCACAATGCGTCTCGATGAGGTCGCGGAAGGTGATGCCCATCACCTCCTCAACGACGCACGGCTTGTTCACATGGCCGCTGATCTGGAAGAGCTTCGTGCCCTTGTTGCCTTCCGCGCCGAAGCTCGAGAACCAGTCGGCGCCGCGCCGCAGGATCGTCGGCGCAACCGCGATCGATTCGACGTTGTTGACCGTCGTCGGGCAGCCATAGAGCCCCGCGCCTGCCGGGAAGGGCGGCTTCAGGCGCGGTTGGCCCTTCTTGCCCTCGAGGCTTTCGAGCATCGCGGTCTCTTCGCCGCAGATATACGCGCCCGCGCCGCGGTGGACGAAGACGTCGAAGTCGTAACCCGACCCGCAGGCGTTCTTGCCGATCAGCCCGGCGTCATACGCCTCGGCCACCGCCGCGAAGAGGACGTCCGCCTCGCGGATATATTCGCCGCGGATGTAGATGTACGCGGCGCGCGCGCGCATCGCATAGCCGGCGATCAGCGCACCCTCGATCAGCTTGTGCGGATCGTGGCGCATGATCTCGCGGTCCTTGCAGGAACCGGGCTCGGATTCATCGGCGTTGATGACCAGGAAGTTCGGCCGGTCGGGCTTGGGTTCCTTGGGCATGAACGACCATTTGGTACCGGTCGGGAAGCCCGCGCCGCCGCGGCCACGCAGGCCGCTGGCCTTCATGATGTCGATGATCGCATCCTGGCCCTTGGCCATGAGCGCGGGGGTGTCATCCCAATCCCCCCGCACGCGCGCGGCGTCGAGCTTCCAGGACTGGAAGCCGTAGAGGTTGGTGAAGATGCGGTCCTTATCGGCGAGCATCAGGCTTCTCCGTCGACCAGTTCGAGACGCTGCTTTACCCGGCGCATATCTTTTGAAAGACCGTCGACACCATTTTGAAGTGCAGCGAGATGCGTATCGATGCCCAGAAGGCGCTGCTCCATGGCGGTTTGTCGCAGTCCCATGTTCAATATACGGTCCTTGACGTCCGACATGTCGCCGCGGATTCCCCGAAGCATTTCCGTGATGAAGCGGGTCTCCTCCACGGTCATGCCCACTCCCCCCGATAATCGTGGTTCGCGTCGACCATTTCCTTTAGCGTCGTCGGCCCGCCTTCGGGACAGCTGGTCTGCCGACCGATCGTCGAGCCGGGTGAAGGATGCTCGCCCTTCGCCAGCGCGTCGAGGACCGCTGCGGTACGATCATAATCCAGGTCTTCGTAATTATCGTCGTTGATCTGCACCATCGGCGCATTCGCGCAGGTGCCCAGGCATTCGACCTCGGTCAGCGTAAACAGCCCGTCGGGGGTCGTCCCGCCCTTGATAAGGCCGCGGTTCTTGCAGGCGGCGAGAACATCGTCGGAGCCGGCCAGCATGCACGGCGTCGTACCGCAGACCTGGACATGATAACGTCCGACGGGCGCCATGTTGAACATCGTGTAGAAGGTGACGACCTCGTACACGCGCATGTACGGCACGCCGATCTGGCGCGCGACGAACTCGATCACGGGCACGGGCAACCAGCCTTGCGTCTGCGTCTCGGCGCCGACCTGACGCTGCGCGAGATCCAGCAACGGCAACGATGCCGATTGCTCGCGACCCTTGGGATAGCGGCCTAGGATTTCGTTCGCCTTGACCTGGTTCTCGTCTGTCCATGCGAACGCACCCCAGCGGGCGCGGGTTTCGGCCTCGTCCGGGATGTGAGCAGTCTCAGCCATTACCGCGCATCCGTAAGATCAAGGCGATTTTCGATTCGCTCGACCCGGTCAGTCAAGCGATCCAGTCGGCTGTTCACCCCGGATATAGCGATGATCGAACTACCAAGATGCTCCTCGACCATCGTCATCCGGACCTTCAGGTCACGAACGTCGAATTTCATTTCGGCCATATCAGCCTGCATCTTTTGCAACACCGAATAGATCAGGTCGTTGGTGACCGCCTCACTCACCGGTCACACTCCCCGAACACGATATCCATCGCGCCCAGTACCGCGGTCGTATCCGCCAGCATATGGCCCTTCATCATGAAGTCCATCGCCTGCAAATGGCTGAACGCGGTCGGGCGGATCTTGCAGCGATAGGGTTTGTTCGATCCGTCCGCGACCATGTACACGCCGAACTCGCCCTTCGGGCTTTCCGTCGCGACGTACACGTCGCCCGCGGGGACGTGATAGCCCTCGGTATACAGCTTGAAGTGATGGATCAGAGCTTCCATCGACCGCTTCATCTCGGCGCGCTTGGGCGGGACGACCTTGCGGTCGAGCGAGGCGATCGGCCCCTCGGGCATTTCCGCGAGGCACTGCTTCATGATCTTCGCCGACTGGCGGACTTCCTCGACGCGGACCATGAACCGGTCGTAGCAATCGCCGCGCGTACCCACGGGCACTTCGAAGTTCATGCGGTCATAGACATCATAGGGCTGCGACTTGCGCAGGTCCCACGAGATGCCCGAGCCGCGAATCATCGGGCCGGAGAAGCCCCATTTGATGGCGTCGGCGCGGCTCACGGTAGCGATGTCGACGTTGCGCTGCTTGAAGATGCGGTTGTCCGCGACGAGGCTGATCGCGTCTTCGAACAACCGCGGCAGGCGCGTGTCGAGCCAGTCGCCGATATCCGCGAGCAGCTTCAGCGGGGCGTCCTGGTGCACCCCGCCGACGCGGAAATAGTTGGAATGCATACGCGCGCCCGACACGCGCTCGAAGAAGTTCATGCAGTCTTCGCGGATTTCGAACAGCCACAGGTTCGGCGTCATCGCGCCGACATCCATAACATGGCTGCCGAGGTTCAGCATGTGGTTCGAGATTCGCGTCAGTTCGGCGAAGAACACGCGCAGATACTGCGCGCGCAGTGGCACTTCGAGATCGAGCAGCTTCTCGACCGCCAGCACGAAGCTGTGCTCCATGCACAGTGGCGAACAGTAGTCGAGTCGATCGAAATAGGGCAGCGCCTGGGTGTAGGTCTTGTATTCGATCAGCTTCTCGGTGCCGCGGTGGAGCAGCCCGACATGCGGATCGACCCGCTCGACGATCTCGCCGTCCAGCTCCATCACCAGCCGCAACACGCCGTGCGCGGCAGGATGCTGCGGGCCGAAATTGATCGTGTAATTCTCGATCGACACGTCGCCGGTCGTCGGATCGGCGGCGTCCTCGCGGCTCAGCACCTCGTCGACATAGTCGCTCACTGGTTCTGTCCTCCCTTGGACGGTACGACATCGGGATCGGCCGGCTTGGGGTCGGCATGCGGCGAAGCCTTGCCGACGCCGGTCTGCGCGGCGCTGTCCGTGCCCTTCGGCGTCGCACCCGGCGCGACGACTGGCGATTTCGCCGCGTCGGCCTTCGCGATCTCGGCGGCGGTCAGCGGGGTCGGTGCCCCCTTCGCCTGCGGTACGGCGGCCTTCTCGTCGCCGGGCAGGACATATTCCGCCCCTTCCCAGGGACTCATGAAATCGAAGGTGCGGAAATCCTGCGCAAGCTGCACCGGCTCGTACACCACCCGCTTTTCCTCTTCGGAATAACGAAGCTCGACATAGCCCGTCATCGGGAAATCCTTGCGCAGCGGATGGCCGCGAAAGCCGTAATCGGTCAGGATGCGGCGCAGGTCGCGATTGCCCGAGAACAGCACGCCGTACAGGTCGTACACCTCGCGCTCAAGCCAGCCCGCGACCGGCCACAAATCGGTCACCGAAGGCACCGGCCTGGTCTCGTCGGTCTGGACATGGACGCGCAGCCGGTGGTTCCGGGTGAGCGACAACAGGCAATAGACGACCTCGAACCGGTCCGCACCGCGATCGGGATAGTCGACGCCGGCGATTTCCATCAGCTGCTGATATTCCAGGCCGGGCGTATCGCGCAGGATCGTCATCGCCTCGACCAGCGTCTCGCGCCGGACGTGCAACGCGATTTCGCCGACATGCTCGACCGTGTCCGCGAGATGCGACCCGAGCGCGGCGCGCGCGGCATCGATCACGCCGTCATTGGTCGTATAGGCAGGTGCCGGCGCTCTCACCGTTCGATGCTCCCGCTGCGGCGGATCTTCCGCTGCAGCTGCATGATGCCGTACAACAGTGCCTCCGCGGTTGGCGGACAACCGGGGACGTAGATGTCCACCGGCACGATCCGGTCGCAACCGCGGACGACGCTGTAGCTATAGTGATAATAGCCGCCGCCGTTCGCGCACGACCCCATCGAGATGACGTATTTCGGCTCCGACATCTGGTCGTAGACCTTGCGGAGCGCAGGCGCCATCTTGTTGCAGAGCGTGCCGGCGACGATCATCACGTCCGACTGGCGCGGCGATGCGCGCGGCGCCGCGCCGAAGCGTTCGAGGTCATAGCGCGGCATGTTGACGTGGATCATCTCGACCGCGCAGCACGCGAGCCCGAACGTCATCCACCAGAGCGAACCGGTACGCGCCCACTGGAACAGCTCCTCGGTCGAGGTGACCAGGAAACCCTTGTCGGTCAGTTCCCCGTTCAGGCCGTCGAAGAAACCGTGATCGGGGGGCAGCACCTCGCCGCGCACGGCGGGGGCCGGGGTGAGTTCTACTCCCAATCGAGCGCTCCCTTCTTCCAGGCATAAGCGAGACCGAGCGCAAGTTCGGCGATGAAGCCCATCATGGCGAACCAAGCGACCCAGCCGAGGTGGAACACGCTGACCGCCCAGGGATAGATGAACGCCGCCTCCAGATCGAAGACGATGAACAGGATGGCGACCAGGTAGAACCGAACGTCGAACTGGCTGCGCGGATCCTCGAATGCGGGGAAGCCGCATTCATATTCGCTCAGCTTTTCGGCGTTCGGCTTATACGTCCCCGTCAGCCGCGACACGAGCATCGGCAGGAATACGAACGTGCTCGACAAGGCGAGCGCCACCCCCAAGAAAAGGAGGATCGGCAGATAGTGCGACAGGTCGACCAAAGGGCTTCTCGCAAGTGCGAACGGAACGGGATCGCTTTAGGAGGATGAACGAGGGGGAGCAAGGCGTGGAGGGGGTGAGAATCACTCTCAATCAACTTCCCTTCTCCCATTGGGAGAAGGTGGCGCGAAGCGCCGGATGAGGGCGACCACGGCGCACCCTCGCCCTTCCGCCGCTGACACGGCTCCCTTCCTCTCCCAATGGGAGAGGGGAATATAATTACCGCAACGCCCCAGCGACCAGCTTGTGCAGCCTGGAATGGATGCCGTCGTTCGCGGCCAGGAATTCGTTGCGCTCCATCGGCCGGTCGCCGCCCCGAAAATCGGTGACGAAGCCGCCGGCTTCCTTCACCAGCAGCAACCCGGCCGCGACGTCCCAGGGCTTGAGACCCGATTCCCAATAGGCGTCGTACCGGCCCGCCGCGACCCAAGCGAGGTCGAGCGCGGCCGAGCCGAAGCGGCGGATGCCAGCGACCTGCGGCGCGACCGCGCCGAAGATGCGGCTCCACTGGACGAAATCACCGTGCCCCAGGAAGGGGATGCCGGTCGCGACCAGGCATTCCGACAGCTCGCGACGCGCGGAGACGCGCAGGCGCTGGTCGGTGTGCCAGGCTCCCCGGCCCTTTTCGGCCCAGAAGCTCTCGTCGGTCAGCGGCTGGTAGACGAGCGCGGTCGTTATCTCTCGCTTGCCGTTCGCCATGGGCTCCTCGACTGCGATCGAGATCGAGAAGTGCGGAATCCCGTGAAGGAAGTTCGACGTGCCATCCAGCGGATCGACGATGAAGCGCGGCTTGTTGGGATCGCCCGCGACCTCGCCGCGCTCCTCCATCAAGAACCCCCAGTCGGGGCGCGCGTGGCTCAGCTCTTCGTAGAGGGTCTGTTCGGCGCGCTGGTCGGCCATCGAAACGAAGTCGGCGGGGCCCTTGCGGCTGACCTGGAGCTGCTGAACCTCGTTGAAGTCGCGACGCAACCGCGGCGCGGCCTTGCGCGCGGCGCGGTCGATGACGGTCATGAGGCCGGAATGGGATGGCATCTAAATATCTCCCCTCCCGCTTGCGAGAGGGGTCGGGGGTGGGCGCCCGCTCTCCGCATACGGTGGTCTATCGGGAGTGAGCGAGCGCCCACCCCCCAACCCCCTCCCGCTTGCGGGAGGGGGAGCTAAGCTCAGTCAGCGCGCCTGACGTAAGTCTGCTCGTATACATCGACGACGATCTTCGTCCCCGCGCCGATATGCGGCGGGACCATCACGCGGACGCCGTTGTCGAGGATCGCGG